>DATEWO010000489.1:0-10155 GCA_035257925.1 Propionibacteriaceae bacterium
TACACCCGGGCGTACTGGGACCAGATCGGGGTGACAATCGTCGGCCGCCACGTCTTCGACATGACGGACGGCTGGGACGGGAAGCCTCCGAGCGGGATCGACCACGTGGTCGTCGTGACGCACCGGCCGGAGCCCGAGGGCTGGGACCCCGAGGCGCCGTTTCACTTCGTCGACGGCGTCGAGGCAGCCGTGGCCAAGGCGCAGGAGCTTGCGGGTGACCGCGTGGTCGAGGTCGCCGCTGGCGACGTCGGTGGCCAGGTGCTTGCCGCGGGCCTGGTCGACGAGGTGCGCATGGACGTCGTACCCGTGGTGTTCGGGTCCGGCAAGCGCTACTTCGGGTCGGTCCACGCGCAGCACCTGTTGGAGGATCCTGACGTGGTGATTCAGGGCAACCGGGTGCTTCACCTGCGCTATCGGGTGCGTCGTTGACCGATCTGAGCAGGTAGGCGAAAAGTCCACTGCGAACGGTGACACAAGATCGGGCCTCCGGCTGCGTTTGCGCGTCGCTGTCCCTGGTCGGGCAACCGACGTTGATCCTCCCCAGCACCTCACCTGCGGCAGGTTCGACTCAAGATCAGTGGTTGCCGGTTTCCGTCGTATCTTTGGCCGACCCAGGAGAGCGGCTCTTCACCAATGCAGGGTGTAGTCGGGGTCTCAATCCGCCCGTCTCGAGTAGGGATCGGGCGATGTTGGTGAGGTTGCGGAAGCCGAGGGCGGAGCCGCGCAGGTGCTCCAGGCGGCCGTTGATCGCTTCGGTTGGACCGTTGCTGGTGCCGGGCCGGTCGAAGTAGGCCAGTACGTCAGCGGCTCGCTTGCTCAGGGTGCGGCCGAGCTTGGCGATCTCGACCAGCGGCCTGGGGACGCCGGCGCTGAGCGACTCGATCAGGTTGACCATCGGCTCGCGGCCCCTCAACTGTGAAGAGCCCCTTATCCACCCTTCGGCCGCTGCGCCGTGCAACGAGTTCGGGCCTTGTTCCTGACAGCGGGCCTCAGGCGGAATTTCGTCTGCCAAGCGATGAGCGGTCGGCGGCTTACGGACGGTCAATCTTTACGGTTGGAGGGTCGTTGGACTCCCGGGAGACTAGCCGAATGCCACTGGGTTGGAAGTTGGTCATCGACAGCACGAACGCGCCCGCCCTCGCAGACTTCTGGGCGGCGGCCTTGGAGTATGAGGTGGAGGATCCCAGCGCCCTCATCTCGCAACTGCTGGCCGCAGGCCACGTCGACTCGGAGGCGGTCATTGAGTACCGCGGCCGCCGAATCTTTCGCGGCTACGCCGCGATACGACACCCCGAGGATCCGTTCGATGAGACCAGCGGCATCGGCCGCGGTCGCAGGCTGCTGTTTCAGGAGGTTCCTGAGCGGAAGTCCGGCAAGAACCGGCTGCACATCGACATCCACAGTGAGCCCGGGGGCGTCGATGAGCTGGCTGCCCGGCTAGAGAAGTTGGGGGCAACCCGCATCCGCGAAGTCGATGAGGGACCTGCAGGACGCTGGTGGGTCATGCAAGACCCTGAAGGCAATGAGTTCTGCGCCGCGTAAGCAAGACCGCCGTGGCTGGAGACGGGGCGCTGGGGTCAGGAGGGCGAGGGCGCCGACTCATCCGCCCCCTGCGGGGTCCGGCAGCGGTACACCGACGCCGATGAGACGTAGCCGAAGTGTCCGACCCGCCCAGCAAGCAGCGTGGCGCTGGCCGTCACCACCTTTGGGGCACCGGACCACGTGTCGAGTACGGCGTCCCAGCTCCGGCCCCGCAGCTGCCGGGCCAACTGGCCGCCGTGGCTGCGGTCGGCGCGCAGCGCCTCGACACCATCGACGTCGGCACCGGTCCGCCCGCGGTTGAGAGTGGTCACCTCGTGGCCACGGTTCTGAGCCGCGGCCAGCAAGGCACGCCCGACGAAGTGGGTGCCGCCCAGGACGAGCAGTCTCATCAACAGCCGTCTGGACGAGAGCCGCGCGACCGCCGACGAGCTGTCCAACAAGCGCTAGGTCGTCGTCGGACCGCCATCCCCACACACTACGGCCCGCCACCGGGTAAGAAGCCCGCGCGCTGTGCCGTCCAAGGATGCTTGGCCAACACGGCAGTTCACAAGCCGGTTTGCAGCACAAGCTGGTGTCGCGTTGCACGGACGGCTTGCGACAGAGTCAGCGGTGCGTTCGTGAGCTGCGCTGTGCGGTGCTTCTCTGGTACAAGGGCGCCCCTTACGATCCGCCGCGCACACCAACGCCTCCGTCACCTGCGAGCCGATCGAGTTCCGTGGCAAGCCGTGCCATGCCTGCTTGCGCGCCAAGCTCCATCTGTCGGAACACCGTCATGTGGTGCTCGACCTCCGGCCCGGTGGCCTCGATCCGCTTGCGTCATGCGCGTGCCACCACTCCCCCGTCCTCGAACTCCCACGCGAAGCTGAGCGCCCCGGCCCCGTCCGGGTGAAGCGTCCGCGCGGCGTGCGCGCGTGGCGACCGCATGCTCGAAGCTCCACTCACCCATCGTCGGTATGCCTTCCCGTTGCTCCAGCATTCAGGTGTCGGCTCTACCGCCCTGCCTCCCGGGGGCCGGGCTAATGGTCGCGGGCGGCGAGGCAGATGTTGACGATCCACTAATCGACGGCACGCTCGTGGTCCCAGACGACGCGGCCACCGAGATCGGCCATGTCATTCGCGGCTGGGCTGGCTTGGACAACTGATCCGCGGCCATGCTGGATGGTGATAGCGCGACCGAGGTGTGCGGCGAGAAGCATTGAGGCGGAGCCGCATGCCTCGTCCTCGGGCACTCCGTACCGTGCCGCGAAGACTCGGGCTCGGACGGTCCCGGCCTGCTCATCGATCCAGGCCCAGAACTGGTCGGCGTCTTGGTCGGGTTGGGGTGGTTCGGTCATGGCGCCGACTGCGGTGGCGTCTGCCACGTGGTTGAGACGCCAGAAGGGTGCGGCTGCTAGGGGTGCGCGGATCCACGCCTGGTCATCGCTGGTCCAGGTCGACACAGGTCCGGCAGGCGGATTCAGCTGCGTCACTGGACCGCCGAGGTGGCGGCTGAGGAGCCAAGCGACGCCGACAAGTGGGTGTCCCGCGAAGGGCAGCTCGGCGGCAGGGGTGAAGATCCGCAGCTGGCCGGCGTCCGGGTCGTCGACGTAGGCGGTTTCGGAGAAGCCGAGTTCGGCGGCGAGTAGTTGCCGACGCTCGGGTGGTATCGCGCGGCCGTCGAGAACCACCGAGCGGACTACCGAATTGACCCTCGCTGTCGCAGAAGACGCGTAAGACCTGCAAGACAGGCATGGTGCAAGTGTCCTCTCTAGACCATCTCCCCAGGACTGGATCACCGTGAACGTGGTGCGCGGACGGCGCCCCGGGCCCGTCGCGCGGTCTCCTCTCCAAGCAGCTGCGGAAGCTGGAGCGGACCGGCGTGCTGGAGATCCGTCCCAAGCCCGATGGCCCGGCTCGATCTACCAGCCCACCCGGGCAGGGCGTGAGTTCTCCGGCGTCATGGTGGCGCTCCAGCACTGGGAATCGCATTGGGCCGAGCAGCCCTGAACAGGCCGAGGCCGGACAGGACAGGCCGTCGCTCCGCAAGGCCCTGGCGCCATACTCAGTCATCGGCCGGCTGACAGGCCTATGATCAGCGGCGATGGTACGGCTGGCGCTCGACCGCATCCGTCGTGCGCGGGCATCAATTGATCCGGTGTTCCTCGACACGCCGCAGTACGACTGCCCCCCGCTCGGTGATGTGCTGGGCTGTTCGATCACCCTCAAGGTCGAGACGCTCAATCCGGTGCGGAGCTTCAAAGGGCGCGGCACCGAGACCGCGGTCAGCCAGCTCGTCCCGCCCGCGGGGGCATCGACCGCAGTCTGCGCCGCCAGCGCCGGTAACCTGGGTCAGGCGCTGGCCTACAGCGGTGCGCGGCGCGGGATCCCGGTCATCATCGTGGCCGCCCGAACGGCGAACCCGTTCAAGATCGAGCGCATCAGGGCGCTCGGGGCGACCGTCCTGCTCGAGGGCGACGACATCGAGGACGCCCGGTCGCTCGCCCGCCGCGTTGCCGCGGACCAGGGGGGCCACCTGATCGAGGACAGCCTGGACCTGGCCACTTGCGAGGGAGCCGGAACTATCGGCCTCGAGCTGCTCGCCAGCGGCGCATCGCTGGACACCCTGGTGGTCGCCCTCGGCGGCGGCGCGCTGGCCTGCGGCGTGGGTCACGTCGCGAAGTCCATCGCCCCCCATGTCGAAGTCATCGCCGTGCAGCCGGCAGGCGCACCGGCGATGGCCCTGTCCTGGCGCACCGGCGCGGTCGTGGAAACCGAGACGATCGACACGATCGCCGACGGGGTCGCCGGCCGATACCCGATTCCGGAGGTCCTCGATGATCTCCTCGTTCTGGTGGACGACGTCATGCTCGTCGGAGAGGAATCGATCCAGACAGGCATGCGGCTGCTCTTGCAGCACGCCGGCGTAGTTGTCGAGCCCTCCGCGGCGCTCGGGGTCGCCGCTGTGCTGGAGAACCGCGAGCGCTTCGCCGGGCGGCGGGTGGCCACGATCCTCTGCGGCAGCAACGTCACCACCGACGACTTCGCCCGTTGGGCCCTGGGCAACGGATGAGCGACGAGCCGCTCCTGGTTACTATTCGGCGTCCTCGATCCGGATCCGCAGGCGGCGGAAGCCGCGACCCTTACTCTCCATCTTCGTCACCGCGATGCGCCCGATCATGGCCGTGGAGGCCACATGAGTACCGCCGTCGGCCTGGATGTCGATCCCATTGATGTCGACGATCCGAACCATCTCAATGTCCGGCGGCAGCAGGTCGCTCGCGGTGCGGATGACGTTCGGGATCGCCAGGGCCTGCTCTCGCGGCAGCACCCTGACATCGATCTGCCGGTTCAGGCCCACCGCCTCGTTGCAAGCATCCTCAACGCGCTGCTTGAAATCTGCCGGCACATCGGACAGATCGAAGTCCATCCGCGCGATGAGCGGTTCCATGTTCCCGCCGGTCACCGGGGCGCCGAAGTCGCGCAGCACGATTGCGCTGAGCACATGTAAACCGGAATGCGTACGCATCAGGCTGGTGCGGCGCTCGTCATCAAGGCCACCATGGACGCTGGTGCCCGCCGGAGGCAGAGGATCTCCCTCGGCGGGCAAGAGGTAAAGGTCATCACCCTTGCGGGTGCCGACAATCCGTGTCCGGACATTCCCCCACAGCAGCACGCCCTGATCGGGCGGCTGCCCGCCGCCGCCGGGATAGAACGCGGACCGATCCAGCACGATGCCCTGATCTGGGTCAGCGAGCAGCACGGTAGCCGCCCACTCGCGGATCGAGGGGTCTTCGAGGTCGAGGCGGTGCGTGTGGTGCCGATACGAGTTCCCTGGCACGGTCATGCATCCGATTCTGCAACGCCGTCGGTCGGGACCGGTTCCGCCGTCTCGTCGTGAAACCAGTACGCCAACGCAGGACCCGCCACCTAGCGCCGGAGAATCAGGACACGAGCCGCTCAACCGGCGTGCCGCTCCCCCACTTCACGATCCGGTGATGCTCAACCGCATCGCTCAGAAGTGACGCTGCCGGCTAACCCCCGATACCCGTTGATCTTGAGCGAGGCAGGCTCTTGATGTCGTCGACAAGCGTCGGAAGCCCTTGAACGAACGAGTGCTCCGACCCGTCGATTGGCCGAGCCGTCGCTGTTGGGAGGTGATCCTGGTAGTAGGCCAGGTGTGCGAAGGGCACTTCCGGGTCGTCGCGGCTGTGGTACAGGAAAATCCTCGATGCGGGCAGTCTCGAGCCAATGTCGTTCGGTACCGCGAATTCGTCGTATGCCCAGCCGCCTGGCCCCCAGTTGGGTACCGAGACAAGGAATAGCCCCCGGACAGGTTCCCGGTACGAGCCCTCGGCGAGGTACTTCAGTAGGACGGAGCCGCCGAACGAGTGACCGACCAGGATCACTTCTCCATCGATCGCCTCGAGCTCCTGCTCAATGCGATCCCTCCACGGTTGGTAGTGGGGATTGTCCGCATCGGGCATCTCCGGAGCGGTGACCCGGTAGCCGGTGAGCTCGCGGGCCAGGTAGGCGGCGAGCCGGCCACTGCCCTCAGGCTCGTGCATGCTCCCGGCGCCCTGGATGAACAGGACCGGTTGGCTGTCCACAGCGTGTCCTCATCTTGCAGTGTCTCGGTGGCTTTCGATACTAGGACCAGTGTCGGCCAAAGAGGATCGAAGTAGCGCCACCGCCGCAGGACCCGCATGCGACTGGGCCAAAAGGTGCGGCAGGGTCGACAACGCCGATCACTCCGGCCAGAGTCATTGTGGCGTCAAAGCTGGTCGCGGCAGCAATCCCAGTGCGACCATTGAGACCACAATGTCCATCATGGCCACAAGCGGAGACCGCCCGGTTAGCGATGGCGCTGTCGTCTCGATCACCGGTGATGGCCTGCTCGGCCCACCGACCACGGCCATCTAGGCCCCTGTACGAAGGAATGATGATGTTTAGACGACTCAGGCTAGGCGCAGCCCTAGGAGCGGCCGCAGTGCTACTGACGACTGGGTGCGGTGCCACCGCCGACCGGGCCGAGCCCGGAGCCTCCGCGCCGGCAGACGAGCCAATCACTGGTCTGCGGTTCATGGTGCCGAACACGCCCGGTAGCGGGTACGACACGACTGCGCGCGAGGCCGCCAAGGTTATGGACGCCGTCGGCGCGACAGAGAACATCGAGGTGTTCAATCTCGCCGGTGCCTCCGGCACGACCGGGCTGGCCCGGACGGTCGAGGAGAAGGGCAACGGCAAGCTGTTGATGATGATGGGCCTCGGTGTGGTGGGCGCCCAGTACACCAACCAGTCCACCGCAAAGCTTGACCAGACGACCCCGATCGCGAAGCTCATCGAAGAGTCCGGCGCCATCGTTGTGGGCAAGGACTCCCAATACAAGACGATCACCGAGTTGGTCGACGCCTGGAAGGCCGATCCCAAGTCGCTGGCCGTCGGTGGCGGTTCAGCGCCGGGCGGACCCGACCATCTCCTGCCGATGCAGCTGGCCGAGGCGGTCGGTATCAACCCCAAAGACGTGAACTTCGTCAGCTACGACGGCGGCGGTGACCTGCTGCCGGCTGTGCTCGGTAACAAGGTGGCGTTCGGTGCCTCCGGTTACGGGGAGTTCCTCGACCAGGTGGAGGCAGGCGAGATCCGCGTGCTGGCCACCAGCGGTGCCGAGCGGGTCAAGGTTCTCGACGCGCCAACTCTGAAGGAGTCCGGCATCGACCTGGTGTTCACCAACTGGCGTGGTGTCGTGGCCCCGCCGGAGCTGTCTGATGCCGACAAGCAGGCCCTGGTCAACGCCGTGGCCAAGATGCACGACAGTCAGGAATGGAAAGACGTATTGACCAAGAATGACTGGGCCGATGCCTACCTCCCCGCCGATGAGTTCTCCACCTATATGGCTGACCAGAGCAAGCGGGTGGAGGACGTGCGGAGCCAGCTCGGACTGGCGTGAGCGAATCAGTCGCGGCTGCCGGTCCTACCGTGCCGGCAACCGAGCCCGAGCGGCGGAGCCGGGTCCCCGACTACCTGCTCTGCGCAGGTCTCGCGCTGGCGGGGGTCGTGGTGCTTGTCGACGCCCTGCAGCTGAGCAACAACCGCACCGGCACCGACCCACTCGGGCCGAAGCCGGTGCCCTTGCTGGTGGGCAGCTTGCTGATCATCTTGGCCGCCTGTCTGGCCGTGTCTGTGGCCCGGGGGCATCTGGGCGAGCAGGAGGCCGGTGAGGACATCGACCTGCACTCCAAAGCCGACATGAAGACCGTGCTACTGCTGGTCGGCGTGTTCACCGCCAACATCCTCTTGATCGACATCCTCGGCTGGGTGATCAGCGGAGGTCTGTTGTTTTACGGCTGTGCTGTGGTGCTCGGCAGCCGACACTTCGTCCGCGATCTGGTGATCGCCGCTGCGCTGTCGCTCGGCACGTTCTACGGCTTCGCCATCGGGTTGGGAGTCGGACTGCCGGCCGGCATCCTGCAAGGAATCCTGTGATGGAGAGCCTCCAGTTCCTCCTCGAAGGGTTCGCCACGGCGGCAACCCCAGTCAACCTCCTCCTCGCCCTGCTCGGTGTTGTGATCGGGACGGCGGTCGGGGTGCTGCCCGGGATCGGGCCCGCGATGACCGTGGCGCTGTTGCTGCCAGTCACGTACGGCCTGGAGCCGACCAGCGCAATGATCATGCTCGCCGGGATCTTCTACGGCGGCATGTACGGCGGGTCCACGACGTCGATCCTGCTGAATACGCCCGGCGAGTCGGCGTCGGTGGTGACCGCCCTCGAGGGCAACATGATGGCCAAGTCTGGCCGGGCTGCGCAAGCGCTGGCCACGGCAGCCGTCGGCTCTTTCGTGGCCGGCACCATCGGTACTGCGCTGCTGGCCTTTACGGCCCCTTTCGTGACCCGGTTCGCCATCTCACTAGGCGCACCGGAGTACTTCGCGGTGATGCTGCTCGCCTTCATAGCTGTCACAGCCGTGCTTGGCAGCTCGCGGCTACGAGGCTTCATCTCGCTCACCATCGGCCTGACCATCGGTCTCATCGGTATCGACGCAGTCAGTGGTCAGGCCCGGCTCACTTTCGGCATCCCTCAGCTCGGCGACGGCATCGACGTAGTTGTTGTCGCAGTCGGCATCTTCGCCGTCGGTGAGGCGCTCTGGGTGGCGGCGCACTTGCGCCGCAAGGCGGTGGACGTGATCCGGGTCGGCCGTCCGTTCATGGGCAAGCAGGACTGGAAGCGATCATGGAAGCCGTGGCTGCGTGGCACGGCGTACGGTTTCCCATTCGGTGCGGTGCCCGCCGGTGGGGCGGAGATCCCGACCTTCCTGTCCTACATCACCGAGAAGCGGCTGACCAAGCACCCGGAGGAGTTCGGCAAGGGCGCGATCGAGTGCGTCGCCGGTCCGGAGGCGGCCAACAACGCCAGCGCGGCCGGAACCATGGTGCCCATGCTGTCGCTCGGTCTACCCACCAATGCCACGGCCGCGGTGATGCTGGCCGCGCTCACCTCGTACGGCATCCAACCTGGTCCGCTACTACTGCAGCGCGAAGGGGCCCTGGTCTGGGGATTGATCGCGAGCCTGTTCATCGGCAACACGCTGTTGCTGCTGCTCAACCTGCCGCTGGCCCCGATCTGGGCGAAGCTGCTCCGGATTCCACGGCCCTACCTGTATGCCGGCATCTTGTTCTTTGCCTCGATGGGGGCGTACGCGGTGAACGGGTCGCCGTTCGACCTGATCTTGCTGTTGGCGCTCGGCTTGGTGGGCTTCGCGATGCGGCGTTTCGGTCTGCCGGTGCTACCGCTGATCGTCGCGGTGATCTTGGGGCCGCGCGTCGAGCTGCAGGGCCGCAGGGCGCTACAACTGTCATCCGGTGAATGGCGTGGCCTGTTCGGGAGCACCAATCCCGCCACCGGTGAGTTTGAACTATCCGCGATCGCGATTACTTGCTACGCGATCATCGTGTTGATACTGATCTGGCCGTGGCTGTTCAAGGCTATCCGGCGGATGCTGCCGGCCAAGGCAGCCGCAGTGGTCGAGGCGGTTGCGGAGGAACCGGCCCTCTCGGTGGCGGAGCACCGCCATATCGAGGTGCCCGATGCGGCGCCAACCTCCACTCATCCCGATAGCAAGGAGACGCGCGAGTGACCATCGTCGTCGGATACGCGCCGACACCGGCCGGACGTGCTGCCCTCAGCACTGCTATCAAAGAAGCACGCAAGTCCGACCGCCCGCTGGTGGTGGTCAACACGTCCCGCGGCGACTCGCTGGACGACCCGGCCTTCGCTCAGCCGGCCGACCTTGACGGGGTGCGGGCCACTTTGGAGGAGGCAGGTGTCACCTTCACGATTCGCCAGGAGGTGCGGGGGCGGGAGGCGGCAGACGAGCTGATCGACGTGCTGGAGGAGGTCCGGGCCGAGCTCTGCGTGATCGGTATCCGCCGCCGCTCAGCTGTAGGCAAGATGGTGCTCGGAAGTAACGCACACCGCATCCTGATGGAGTCACCCTGCCCGGTGCTCACCGTCCGAGCGGCCTGATGTCAATGGAATCGTCCGGCCAGATGAGCACAGCCGACCTGGTCGACCTGCACGGTGAGGCACTGCAGTCGATCCCGCTCCAGCTGCGAAGCTTCGGTAGACGTACTCGCTTC
>DATEWO010000490.1:0-7154 GCA_035257925.1 Propionibacteriaceae bacterium
CGATAGTGAATGGATTGCACCTGACCGAGGCTGGCGAGGGTGGCCTGCAGCACGCGATTCCTAGATGCTTCCGCGATGGCGTGGTGAAAGGCGAGGGCGAGCTGATTGAACTCGTCCGGCTGCTCGATGACCTGTTCAGACTGATCAACAAGATCCTCGAGCCGGTCCCACACTTCGGCCGGCGTGCGGGTGGCGGCGAAGGCGGCCATGGCTGGCTCGACGGAGCTCTGGGCATCGAGCAGTTCCTCGGGGCCAACATCAAGGAGGTGGTAGGTCACAGCAAGTCCATCGGCGGCGTTTGCCAGCTGATCCGACGGCGGCACATCAGCCGTCAGCGCGCGATATCCACCGGCCCAATAGACCAGCGGTTCGCCGGTTCGACCGCCGGCCGCGGCCACCCGGCCGACCAGAATCTCGTGATCGCCCCCCGGGAGGAGGTCCTCGACAGTGCAGTCGAACCAACTGAGACAGCCATCAATGATCGGCGCACCCGTCTGCCTGATCATGGTCGCCACTGTGGGGAAACCGCCCGGCTGTGGCGTACGCCCTCGCATGGCGAAATACTCCGCCACCTGTTGTTGATCACTTGCCAGCACACTGACTGCGAAAGCCCCAGCCGAACGCACGAACCCCAGCAAGGAGCTGGATCGGTTGATCGACACGGTGACCAAGAGCGGGTTCAGCGACAAGGATGCGAAGGACGAGACCGTTGTGCCGTAGGCACCTTCGAGCGCTTGGGTCGTCACAACGGTTACGCCGGAAGCGAAGCGTCCCGCAGCATGCCTGAACTCGTGCCCGGAATCCTCTGTCACCCGCGGCCGACCTCTGACTGCACAGCCACACGATCGAGAAACAGATCGACCAGTCTGTGCGACCGATCACGGTTGGATCCATCTCGCTCAGCCGTCTGGCGTACCAACTCATCGATGTCGATACCAAGCTCGCCCATCTCCTCCGCGCCGCCGGTGGCTATCCAGCTCGCAAGGATCGCGGAGCTCATTTCGGGATGGAACTGTACGGCGAGGTTCTGGCCGAGGATGAAGGCCTGCGACGAGTTGGCGTTACGAGCTAGTTCGGTTGCTCCTGTTGGTAGCTCCCAGCTGTCGTAGTGCCATTGGAACCACTCGCCCGCCGGGACCAGAGACTCATCATCGGACTCAATCTCGACCCAGCCGATCTCCGGTGTCGTAGCCCGAGAAACGGATCCGCCATGCGCTGCCGCCAACAGCTGCCCACCGAAACAGATGCCGAACACCGGCACATGATCATGGTGGGCAGTACCCAGCATGGCAAGCTCCGGCAGCACCCAGGACCCGATGGTTTCATGATCATATACCGACCACGGTGCGCCCATGGAGATGATCACATCGAAGTTCGTAGGCTCTGGGAACTGGGTCTCGACATTGGGTGATCGAAAGTGGGCCTCCGGCACCACCTGGTGCAATACCAAGTCATAACCGCGATCGGTGAATCGTTCGCCGACGAAGCCTGGAGTGCAGATGTGGTCATGCTGGATCATCAGGGCACGCACGGCCCGAGTCTAATTTGGATCCGAACGATGCCCTTCGACAAGCTCAGGGCGCATCATCTACAGCTCGAGCCACATCTTGTAGCTAGGCCCTTCCACCGCTATCGTTCGTATCCGAACAAATGTGGCTGGTGCGACAGGCGGACGCGATTGTGACAGTGACGACCACAAAAACCATCATCCGGGAGCACGAGGCCGACTTGGTCGTCCGGGAGGCGCGGGACGTCGCTGATGACGTCGTGGTGCTCACCCTGGCCGACCCGCGTGGCGGCGAGCTGCCGCCGTGGACTCCAGGCGCCCACATCGACCTCATCCTGGGCGATGACCTGACCCGCCAGTATTCGCTGTGCAGCAGCCCGTCGAGACCTGATGTTTGGCGCGTGGGTGTTCTGCGGGCGCCCGACAGCCGCGGTGGCTCGGAGTGGGTACACACCGCGCTCAGTGCCGGTGTGACAGTCCGGGTTCGAGGGCCGCGCAACCACTTTCCACTCGTCGCCAGCCCGCGCTACCTGTTCATCGCGGGGGGCATTGGAATAACGCCGATCCTGCCCATGATCGCGGAGGCCGACGCCGCCGGCGCGGAATGGCGCCTCCTCTACGGCGGCCGGGAACGGGCGTCCATGGCGTTCCTCGACGAATTGGCCGGATACGGCGACCGGGTGACGATCGTGCCGCAGGACGAGATGGGCATGCTCGATCTGGAATCTGTCCTCGGGACGCCGCAGCCAGACACGCTGGTCTATTGCTGCGGACCGGAGGGTCTGCTCAGCACGGTTGAGCAATTCTGCGATAGCTGGCCACCCGGCACACTTCACCTCGAACGGTTCTCGGCGAAGCCCCAGGAGCCAGCTCCCGAGGCCGATTCGTCGTTCGAGCTCGTCTTGGAACGCTCAGGTCTGACCTTGCAGGTTCCGCCCGACAAGTCCGTCCTCACAGTGATCCGGGAAGCGGGTGTGAGCGTTCTTGCATCGTGTCTGGAGGGCGTGTGCGGCACCTGTGAAACCGAAGTCATCGACGGCGATGTTGATCACCGCGATTCTGTGCTCAACGAGGAGGAGCAAGCCTCGAACGAATACATGATGGTCTGTGTTTCACGGTGCCGCTCGCCCCGACTGACGCTCAACTTGTGAGCGGAGAGGAACCCATGAGCCCACAAGCGACAACCAGCAGCCGCCTTACACAGATTCACCCTCACAACTGTTGGTACATGCTGGCCACCAGCGAAGAGGTCGGCCGCGAACCGCTGGGTCGGCGTGCCGTCGACACCGCAGTGGTTTTGTTCCGCACCATGGACGGAACGCCTGTCGCACTGGAAGATCGGTGCGCACACCGGCCGTACCCGCTCAGCCTCGGTCGTGTCGACGGAGACAACATCGTGTCCGGCTACACAGGCTTCGTGTACGACGCCCGAGGCTTCTGCGTCCATGTGCCGACCCAGAGCGAGATCCCCGTCGGTGCCCGGGTGCGCGCGTTTCCGGTGCATGAAGACGGCGTTTTCGTGTGGGCCTGGCTGGGTGAGCCCTCGCTGGCTGCTTTGCGGCCACCGCCCGCCACCCCGTGGCTCAACGACCCGGGTTGGTCGACTCTAGGCGAGGTATGGGAGACCAAAGCCGACCTACTGCTGTTGCACGAGAACTTCGCCGACATCACCCATGTCGCGGTTGTCGACCCCTACATAGCGCCACCGGTGCTGCGCAGCTCGCCGCCACCGCTCGAAGTAGAGGTCACTGAGACTACGGTTTCGTTCTCGCGGACGTACCAACCTGCTCCCATCCCCGCCTGGCAAGCCGAGCTTCTCGGATTGCCGACCGATGCCGAGCACGTCCAGCATGAACAGGGCGCCTTCGTGACGCCTGGTCTCTGGGTGGACCGGTGGGACGTCCATGTCGCGTCGGAAGGCAATGAGACGACGATCCACACTTTCCGCTTCACGCACGCCATTACGCCGATCTCTTCAGGGCGGACTCGGCACGCGTGGCGAGTAAGCCGAAACTTCGCTCTCGGTGAGCAGGCCGGAAAGGTACTGCTGCCGATCTTCACTGACTATTACCGACGGGTACAGCGGATTCTCGAGACCATGCAAGAGGTCCTGGATACCGATGGCCCGCGGAGGGAGATCAACGTCAGCGCTGACGCTGCAGCTCTCCAGGTACGCAAGATCATCCGCAACATGGTGGCGGATGAGGCCGGGGGTGGGTTTCAGCGGTCTGTCTCCGCGGCAGGCCGAGCGGTCCGCAATCGCTGAACCGCACGCTGTTGATAAGAATTTGGTGATCACTCGTCTGAGGGCAACTGCTGGCAAGTTCCACGTTTCCGGCGCGGAAACATGCAACCTGCCAGCACTTTTCTATTGTTGAGTTCCTGCTAGAGACCCGGCACTGGCACTGGGACAGCACCAGCGAGGCCGCCTCCACCAGCGGCTCACGCCGCATTGGCGACTTCCGCTGGGCGGCGGGTGAACCAGATCGCGAGCAGCAGGTTGGGGCCCCAGCACAGCCAGGCGATCGCGGCGTACGCCGTCTCGAAGGTGAAGTCGACGATCCCGACTGCGGCAAGCCCGCCGTAGATCAGCGTCCACACGCGCAACATGACTCCCGCCATGATCAGGGAGAAGCTACGGATCATCCAGTGACGGTGCTCGCGGTACCGGCCGGCGAGCTCGAAAATCTGCTTGTCACCAATCGAGCCCGATAGCCGACAGCCCGCCGCCCGCGACACCAACATGTCGGATTTCCGCCAGTTATGTCAGTCGCCGGGTGTAATTGTCGATACGTGCATGAGGATTTCCACCGCTGCTACCGAGCCGTCCAGTCCAAGGACCCGCGGTTCGACGGCTGGTTTGTCACTGCAGTGCTAACGACCAAGATCTACTGCCGGCCCAGTTGCCCGGCTCGATCGCCGTACGCCCGCAATGTCCGCTTCTATCCAACCGCGGCCGCGGCCCAGCATGCCGGATTCCGGGCGTGCAAGCGCTGCCGTCCGGACGCGTCACCGGGTTCCCCCGCATGGAACACACGGGGCGACGTCGTGGCGCGGGCGATGCGGCTCATTTCCGACGGCGAGGTCGACCGGGTCGGTGTCACCGGGCTGGCGGCCCGGGTCGGCTACACCCCCCGCCAGCTCGAGCGCCTCTTGCAGGCCGAGGTCGGTGCCGGTCCCCTTGCGCTGGCTCGCGCGCAACGTGCACAGACCGCCCGGATACTGATCGAAACCACTGAGCTGTCGTTTGCCGATGTGGCATTCGCCGCTGGGTTTGCCAGCATCCGCCAGTTCAACGACACCGTACGAGAGGTCTTTGAGACCACCCCGACCGAGCTGCGTCGGCGGGCGACGGGCCGCTCCGGTCGGGGCGGCCCGCCCGCGACGGCAGCGCTGTCATTACGCCTGCCGCTGCGAACGCCGTTCGCGTACGAGGGTGTGTTCGGTCACTTGGCGGCCACGGCGGCGCCCGGTTGCGAGGAGGTACGTGACGGCGCATACCGGCGTACCCTGCGGCTTCCGTCCGGCAGCGGAATCGTCAGCCTGACGCCGACTCCCGATCATGTGCGCTGTCAGCTGGTGGTGGACGACTTCCGCGATGTCTCCGCCGCAATTGCCCGCTGTCGACGGTTGCTCGATCTCGACGCCGATCCCGAGGCGGTCGTTGAGGCGCTGAGCTCCGACGACGACCTGCGGTCATTGATCGCCAAAGCGCCCGGTCAGCGCATCCCGCGCACGGTCGACGAGCCGGAGCTGGCGCTGCGGGTGGTGCTCGGCCAACAGGTGTCGATCAAGGCGGCGCGTACCCACATCCGCCGGCTTGTCGCCGCCTACGGGCAGCCCGTTACCGACTCGACGGGGGGTCTAACGCACGTTTTTCCCGCGGTCGAGGAGCTTGCCGACATCGATCCGGCCCATCTGGCCGTCCCCAAGGCTCGGCAGCGTTCCGTGGTTGCGTTGATTGACGCGCTGGCTGACGGGCGTGTGGCCCTCCATGCCGGTTGTGACTGGGACCGCGCCAGGCAACAGCTGGCGGCACTGCCCGGCATCGGTCCGTGGACGGCTGAAGTCATTGCGATGCGTGGTCTCGGCGATCCTGACGCCTTCCCCGCAACTGATCTTGGTGTTCGGCTGGCCGCCAAGCAGCTGGGGCTGCCGGAAGACACCCGTGCTCTTACGGAGCGCAGCTCTCGCTGGCGCCCATGGCGTTCCTACGCCACCCAACATCTGTGGACCGCCCTCGACCACTCCGTCAATGCCTGGCCGCCGAAAGAGGAGAAATGATGTCTGCAATGCAATACCGAACTATCGAAAGTCCGGTCGGTCCATTGACCCTGGCAGGCGACGGTCGTCGCCTGATGCATCTATGGATGGTCGACCAGACCCATGAACCGAGTTATGGCGGTTGGGAGCGCAACGACAAGGCGTTCTCAGACGCAATCGACCAGCTCGACGGGTACTTCGCGGGCGAGCGCCGGGAGTTCGACCTTGAACTCGATCTGGTTGGAACGAACTTCCAGCGGCGGGTCTGGGAAGCGCTACTGACGATCCCGTACGGGGAGACCAGGTCGTACGGATACATCGCCGAACAAATCGGCTCGCCGGGAGCCTCCCGTGCGGTCGGATTGGCCAACGGCCGCAACCCGATCGGGATCATCGTTCCGTGTCATCGGGTGATCGGTGCGAATGGCAGCCTCACCGGGTATGGCGGTGGGCTGGAGCGCAAGAGGATTCTGCTGGAACTTGAAAGAAGCCGAAAAGGCCCTGTGACGCAGACCATTGGGTGACGTTCTGTCAAGCGTTACTTGACAGAAGGCGCATGTCAAGGAATCCTTGACAGAGTGACTCAAGAGACAGATACCAGACAAATACGCAGCATGACGCTGTACGGCATCCGAGAGGAGCAGCCTGGCCCTCGTTGGCTGGCCTTGCACGATGCCACTCGCGGCGCCTATCACCGCTGGTACCTCAGTGAGGGCGCTGCGGCGAGGTCCGACCTCGGTACCTGTCGCCGAATGCTGGAGAGCCACATGCCCGAGCTCGTTCCCGTGTGGGAGCGCCTTGTGGAGCTCGCCGACGGTGACGAGGTCACGGCCAGACTGCTGACGCTATGGGACCCGCCGCGCTTCCTGCCCGGCTGCTCACAGGCCACCCTTGGTGGACGCGCTCCGCTGCTCATCCGCAACTACGACTACAGCCCGGATCTCTTCGAGCAAGTGGTCTACTCCAGCGCCTTTACGGGCAGGCGCGTCCTTGGCACGGGCGATTGCCTCTGGGGCCTCCTGGACGGCATGAACGACGCCGGCCTAGCGGTTTCTCTGGCCTTCGGCGGCAGGCCCGGCTCCAGCCCCGGCTTCGGTATTCCGCTCGTCGTTCGCTACCTCTTGGAGGTGGCTGCGTCTCTTGACGATGTACGTTCGGTGCTTCGCCGCGTACCGGTCAATATGAGCTACAACCTCACTGCCGTGGACGGCTCGGGTGAGAGCGTGACCGCCTTCGTCGCGCCGGACTCCGCACCCGAATTCTCGCCAGCCCGAGCGGCCACCAACCATCGAGGCACGGTCCCTGAATATCCCGAGCGCGCCCAGTCGTTGCGCAGCGTCGAACGACAACGGCTGCTGCTTTCCCTGCTGGACTCCGATCCCGA
>DATEWO010000491.1:0-6864 GCA_035257925.1 Propionibacteriaceae bacterium
CGCCTGCCGGCTGGCCACTCCGCGGGGCGGCCGTAGTGCAGCGGGAGTTCGCTCCGCCAGCCGTCGTCTGGGGCTCCGGGCATCGTGGCGTTGATCTTCCCGCCAAAGCTGGCGAAGCCGTCCTGGCCGCGGCGAGCGGCACGGTGGCGTTCGCTGGGTCGATTGCCGGCAAGCCGGTCGTCAGCATTGACCACGGCTCAGTCCGCACGACATACGAGCCGGTGATCACCACGCTGAGCGTTGGCGAGCGGGTGGCGCTGGGACAGGTGATCGGCGTCCTTGGAAGGGGCGGGCATTGTCGCGGCTGCCTGCACTTGGGGCTGCGGGAGGGGAAGAGCTATCTCGACCCACTGCTGCTGCTCGGCGGTCGCGGCGGCCGGCTCCGATTGGTACCCGAGTCGCAACGAGAGGTGGTGGAACGCGAAGCTCGGGCTCGCGCGCTAGCGGCCGCTTCGGCGACTCAGAGCAATGCGATCATGACCACTGCTGGACGGCCGGGCAGTCATGGGTTTCTCCATCCGGTGGCCGGAGCCGTGAGTTCCGCGTTCGGGATGCGGCTCCACCCACTGCTCAAGGTCCGAAAACTGCATGACGGCACTGACTTTGCCGCCGCGTGCGGCGCAGCGATTCGCGCGCCGTATGCCGGCGTCGTGACCAGGGCATTCTTCAACTCCGCCTACGGCAATCGGCTGTTCCTCAGCCACGGCAGCGTCGATGGAGTTCGGGTGGACACTGCTTTCAACCACGCAGCGCGCTATCTGGTTCGGCCGGGCCAGCGGGTCACTCGCGGGCAGCTGATCGGCATGGTCGGCAGCACCGGACTCTCGACGGGCTGCCATTTACACCTGATGGTGTGGCTCAATGGACGGCTCAGCAACCCGATGAGCTGGCTGTGACTAGCTGCGAGCGTCGGCAAATCGCGCCGCCGTGCGGAGGAGGAGCGAGCAGACGCGTCGTTTTGCTGCGAGTGACGACGACGTCGGCGGATTCCAAGCGCGATGCGCGAGCAGCTCAAATAATGCCGCTTGTTTCAGTCAGGCCCGGGGGTGAGCCTGTTCAAAGGCCGATCGGAGCCGCTCGTTCGTTACGTGAGTGTAGATCTGGGTCGTGGCGAGTGAGGCGTGCCCGAGGATCTCCTGCACACTCCGCAGGTCCGCGCCCCCCTCCAGCAAATGGGTCGCCATCGCGTGCCGAAGTCCGTGTGGGCCGAGGTCCGGTGCCCCAGTCGTCAACTGAAGGGAACGATGAACCACCCGGCGCACCACGCGAGGATCGATCCGCTTGCCACGCTCACCGAGGAACATGGCTTGGCCCGACTCAGCCGTCGCCAGCTGAAGGCGTGCCTTTCCGAGCCACGCCTCGAGGGCACGCAAGGCCGGCACACCCAGTGGAACTGTTCGCTCCTTGCGGCCCTTGCCGAAGACTCGGACCACTCGACGCTCCCGATCAAGATCAGCCAGGTCGAGGCCACATAACTCCGATACTCGGATTCCGGTGGCGTACAAGACCTCGAGGACGGCGGCGTCACGAGCGGCGACCGGTCCCCCAGCGTTCCCAGCCGCCGCAATCGCCCCATCAAGCATCTGAGCCGCGGTCGCGGCCTCCAGGGTTGGGGGCAGTGTGCGGCTGATCTTGGGAGAGCGGAGGTTGGCCGCTGGATCTGAGGTCACATGGCCGGTCTCTTGCGCCCAGGCGAAAAATACCCGCGCTGCTGCCGCTCGGCGTTGCAGCGTAGTGCGAGCGTGACCGAGGCTGTGCTGCTTGGCCAGCCAACTGCGCAGCGCCTTCAGGTCAACGTTGTGCAACGAATCGATGCCGAGGCGGCTTAGATGGGTGAACAGATCCAGCAGGTCTGTTCGATACGCGCGTACCGTGTGCTCAGCCAAGTTTCGCTGCCCCCGCAGATGCTGCAGGTAGCTGTCCAGCAGTGTCTCGAACTGCTGCGGCAAGACCGTCTCGGCCACTTGACCACTCTGAAACACGCGAGTGGGTATTCCTAGCACGCCACGCGGTACCCTCACCGGCGTGCCCTCTCAGATCAGCACTGTGGATGAGCTGCGGACCGGTGGAACGATTCTGCCGATCGTCCGCTGGGGAAACCCGATCATGCACCGGCCGACTCGCCTGGTGACTGCCTTCGACGAGGAATTCCTGGAACTGGTGCGGAACATGTTCGCCACCATGTATGCGGCCGAGGGCGTCGGCCTGGCCGCCACCCAGGTGGGTGTCGATCTGGCGGTGTTCGTCTATGACTGCCCGGACGAGGATCACGTCAGGCACGTCGGTGTGATGTGCAACGCCGAAGTCACCCTGCCCGAAGGCAAAGAACGCAAGCTGCACGCCAGCGACGAAGGCTGTCTGTCCTTGCCGGGCGCCTACATGGAGTTGGCCCGACCCGACCGTGCAATCTGTCGAGGCCGTGACCAGAACGGCGAGAGTGTCGAGATGGTGGGCACCGGTCTGCTTGCTCGTTGCCTGCAGCACGAGACTGACCATCTGAACGGCATCGTGTTCGGCGACCGGCTCTCAGGGCGGGCCCGCAAGAAGCTTTACGCGGTGCACGAGGACGCATCCGACCTCTATCCCGAGGACTGGCCAGTGAGACCCCGGGTCGACAGCGCGTAGCAGGCGACTGCCGCGGCGGCTGCCACGTTGAGTGAATCGATACCCGCCGACATCGGGATACGGGCCCGTATTGCGGCGCCATCCGACCAGCGTTTCGAGAGTCCGGCGCCCTCAGTGCCGAGCAGCAACGCGATGCGGGTATCGGGTGTGGTGCTTGCCGCGAACTGGCTGAGGTCAACTGCATCTGGCGCCAAACTGAGCGCCACGGTCTGGAAGCCCGCCCGACTCAACAGCTCTGGCGCGCTGCCCCAGTCGACCAATCGGGCCCAGGGCAGTGAAAAAACCGCACCCATGCTCACCTTGATTGATCGGCGGTAGAGCGGATCGGCCGCCCGCGGCGACAGCAGAGCACCGTCCCAGCCCAAGCCAGCAGCGTTCCGCAGGATCGCTCCCACATTGGTGTGATCAACGATGTCTTCCAGGACGACCAGTCGCTGTAACCCCAGCAGTTCGGTGAGGCTGTGCCGCTGTTCACGGTGCAGCGAAGCCAATGCGCCGCGATGCACGTGAAAGCCCGTCACGCGTTCCGCAAGATCCTCAGTAACGACGTAGACAGGAGTGCGGGGCCATCGTAAGAGCACCTCGCACAAGCCCTCCAGCCAACGCTCCGCCAGCAGGAATGACCGAGGCCGATACCCGGCGTCGATGGCCCGCCGGATGACCTTCTCGCCCTCCGCGATGAACAGGCCTCGTTCGGACTCCAGATGCCGGCGGAGCGAGGCATCCCGAAGCTGCACGTAGTCGGCAAGACGCGGATCTTCGGCATCGGTGACGGTGAACCTCACTATGATCCTCCCCTGATGCACATCTTCGGAACTCCTGACTGGCAGCCGGCGCTCGACCGGCCCGAACTCTTGGCGCGACCCGTCGAGGAGGCGGTGGCCGAGCTCGCCCTGGATTGCTTCGTGGCTCCGATCGACCCCAGCCAGGCTGACACTGCGGCGTTCTGTGCGGCGTACCAGGTGCCGCTGGAGGTCTCCGCCAACTGTGTCGTGGTGGCAGGTAGGCGTGCCGACGTGTCGATGATGGCAGCGTGCCTGGTGCGGGCCACTGACAAAGCCGACGTCAACCGGGTGATCCGGAAGCGGCTCGACGTTCGCAAGATCTCCTTCGCGGGGATGGACGACGCGGTACGCGAGACGGGCATGGAGTACGGCGGCATTACCCCCATCGGCCTGCCACCCAGCTGGCCGATCCTGGTTGACGAAGCGGTTGCTCGGCTCGACATGATCGTCGTCGGCAGTGGTATCCGCGGGAGCAAGATCGCCATATCTGGGCCGTCCGTGGCAAGCCTGCCGTACGCCGAGGTATTGGCACTTGCGCTCAGCTCACCAAGCTGACAATCGCGGCAATGCCAACAGCCACGATGATCACCCGATAGATCGTCGCTGGCAGCTTGCGGCCGACCCGGCCACCGACTTGGGCACCGAGCACCGATCCGACGGCGATGGCGATCGCCGCAGGCCAGTTCACCTCGCTGACGATGATGAACACCACACTGGCGATGGCATTGGCAATCGTGGCCAGCACGTTCTTGATCGCATTGATCTTGAGCAAGGGCTCGGCCAGGCCGATACCCAAGATCGCGATCAACAAGACTCCCTGGGCTGCCCCGAAGTATCCGCCGTAGACGCCGACGAGCGCTATCGCCAGCCACAACACAATCGGGCCGTGCACCGCCCCCGCCTCCAGGCCAAGCCGCGCACGCCGGACGGCAAGCTTGGCGGAGATGAAGGGCTGCAGTATGACCAGCACGCAACCAATACCGATCAGCACCGGCACGATGGTGTCAAAAGCCGCCGCTGGCAACCAGAGCAGCAGCAGGGCACCGAGAATGCCACCCAGCAGGGAGGCCGTTCCCAACCAGAACACCCGCCGGCGTTCACCGGTGAGCTCCCGGCCGGTAGCCCACGCCCCGGAAAGGGAACCGGGCGCCAATCCAACGGTATTGGAGACGTTGGCGATCACCGGCGGTACGCCCAGTGCCAACAGAGTCGGAAACGTGATCAGGGTCCCCGAGCCGACGACAGTGTTGATCAAGCCTGCGGCCGCTCCGGCACCGAACAATGCCAGCAGGTCCAGCCAGGTCACTGAGTCGGGTTCGGCTGGCTCTCCTGCTCATACTGGCCGTTCGGGGTGGCGGAGGCGGGCGGCTCTTCGGGGGGGCCGAACGCTGCCGACAGCTCGGGGCGCGTCGGGCGCTCTAGCTCATGAGCCTCCTGGATCGCCTCTTCGACAGTACGCCGCAAGGCTTCTTCCTCTTCGGCATTCTGCTTCTCGATCTCTTTCTGCACGTCGATCTTGGGCGGCGGAGTGAACTCACCCTGAGCGGCGTCGGGGATGGCGGATGAAGCGACCTTGCCAGCCACGCTGCCGAGACCCTTCAATGCGTCGTTCAACTCGCTCGGCACCACCCACACCTTGTTGGCGTCGCCGCGGGCGATCGCCGGCAGCATCTGCATGTACTGGTAGGCAAGCAGCGCCTGGTCCGGCTGCCCGGCATGGATGGCGTTGAAGACAGTAGTGATCGCCTGGGCCTCGCCCTCGGCGCGGAGCATCTTCGCCTGCCGATCGGCCTGGGCTCGCAGTACGGCAGCTTCGCGGTCGCCCTGCGCCCGCAGGATCGCGGACTCCTTTTCACCACCCGCGGATAGAATCTGCGATTGCCGTTGGCCCTCGGCAAGCAGGATCGATGCCCGCTTGTCCCGCTCCGCCCGAGCACCCTTTTCCATGGCGTCCCGGATGGTGGCAGGGGGATCGATCGCCCGCAGTTCGACACGGTTGACCTTGATTCCCCACTTGCCCGTTGCTTCGTCGAGGACCACCCGCAGCTGCTGGTTGATCTCCTCGCGGCTGGTGAGAGCCTCCTCAAGATCAAGCCCACCGATGATGTTGCGCAAAGTGGTCATCGTCAGCTGCTCGATCGCCTTGATGTAATCCTGGGCCTCATACGCCGCACGCACCGGGTCGATGATCTGGAAGTAGATGACCGAGTCGATGTTGACCATCAAGTTGTCCTCGGTGATCACACCTTGCGGCGGGAACGGTACGACGTTCTCCCGCATGTCCATGTTGTAGCGGACTTTGTCAAACAGCGGCACGACCAGATGGGGCCCCGGATCCAACGTGCGCTTGAACTTGCCGAGCCGCTCGACCACGCCGACTCGCTGTTGACGAATCACGCGGACCGCGTTGGCTATGAAGAAGATCACCGCCAGCGCGACGGCCAAGACGACGATCAAGGATGCGAGCTCCACGATCTTCCTTCTCTCTAGGGGAGTTGCCCGTGCTTCGGGTAGACGACAGCAATGACTCCGTCGATCTCGTAAACCTCGATCTCGGTGCCTTGCTCGATCACCACGTCCGAGGAGTATGGACGTGCCGTCCAGCTCTGGCCGTCCACCTTGATCTCGCCACCGGACCTGTCGATCTGCGAAACGGCTACCCCGCTGCTGCCGACCATCTTTGCGGCTGATGATCGATAGCCGGGCATGCTGCGCACCTTAGCGAGCAACGTTGGCCTGAGCAGCAGCAGCATGCTGATGCTGACGACGGTCGCCGTCAAGATCTGCAGCCACCACAGCGAAGGCGCCAGCACCGCGACTACGGCTCCTGCCAGCGCGCCCACCGCGAGCATGATCAGAACCAGGTCGAGCGACATGATCTCGGCGACCCCCAAGAGGAAAGCGAGACTTAGCCAGATCGCCCAGGCATTGTCACCCAGCCAGTCGGTCAAGTTCACCTCCATCGTCGTCTCCAGACGCACGTCATTGCTGTCTCAATGGTGCCAGTTCAGCTAAACCGCTCGAGCGGTCCATCGACCATCAGCCTCGGTCAGACTCAGCTCAACGTCGAAGGTCTTGGTGAGGTTCTCAGCAGTCAACGTGTCGCGCAGCGGGCCAGCGGCCACGATCTTTCCGTCCTTGAGCAGCATGGCATGGGTGATCCCGGCCGGAATCTCCTCCACATGATGGGTGACAAGGACCGAAGCTGGTGCGTAGTGATCTTGAGCCAGCTCGCCGAGGGTATTGACCAGTGTCTCCCGGCCGGCGAGATCCAAACCCGCTGCAGGCTCGTCGAGTAGCAAGAGCTCGGGATCGGTCATCAATGCTCGAGCGATCTGCACGCGCTTGCGCTCACCCTCGCTGAGTGTGCCGAACGTACGATCCGCCAGCGCATCAATGCGAAGCTGGCCGAGTAGCTCGTCGGCTCGTTCGTGATCGAGTTCGTCGTACTGCT
>DATEWO010000492.1:0-3582 GCA_035257925.1 Propionibacteriaceae bacterium
GGTGGGGTCCGCGGCGGTCTTCACAAGATCACTACCAGCAGCGGGACCGGTCAGGGTGAACGGTGTGTGTGCGGTGATCCGCCGGTTGCGGGCCGCTCCTCGAACATAACGCCACGGCTGGCGCCGGGCCGGGCGTTCCAACTCCACAACACTCAAGCCGTGAGCCGCCAGGGTGGTCATCAATGCTTCGCGCTCTTGCATCTCAGATGCCGATGGCGGGAACATGATCGCTCGGTTGGTGAATTCGTGGTTGCAGCACAGCAGCGCTGACCGGCCCAAGTGATCGATATCCATGATCGCCAAGAAGTCGTTGTTGTAGCCGAACTGGAGCGCCTGGGCCGCTGCGTTGGGAGACTCAGGGGCGAAGTCCGGCGAGTCGGCAAACAGCGGGTCGCCCCAGCGCAGGATCGGTGTCCAGCGGTAGCCGTCCGGCACGGTTAATGCATCCACCTTCTCCGGTACGGGGGCGATCGGATCGAAATCGACGCCCGCTGGCGGGGTCGTCGAGCTCTTACGGTCCCCAGAGGTGCATCCGGCCAGGAATGTCGGAAGGGCCGCGGCTGCGGCAAGGGAGCCACTGGCCACCAGCAATGAACGCCGGCTCAGCTGTCGGGAGGCGATCTCTGCAAAATTCGACTCGGAGCTCGTGTTCGGAGCTGGGTGCGCACATGCGCTGCCGCACTTGAGATGGCACGTGACCGCGCTGCGGTTGCCATGCGTGCGGCCGAGCATGGGCAAGGGCTCGGGCATTGGTACGTGGCGAGTCTAGGCCAGCCAGCCAGCCGGCCGCAGACCAAGCCAGAGTTCACCTGGCGTTCATCACAGACGGGCCATCTCGACACCCAGCGCTCATAGGTTCCTCGCGATCATGAACGAGCGAACCTGCAGTGCATTCTGAATCGGTGGCGGGAGCCCGGGCCGCGGTTCGCGTGCTCGCCATCGCAGACACTGACTCCTACCTCAAGTGGAGTGTGGCGACGCTGGAAGCGCTTCCCAGCTGCTGGCAGTCCACCCAGTTGATCATTGAGAACCCGGTGATGCCCTCGGCGGCTCAGATCCGCGCGGTAGCTAGCCGGCACGTGGAAGTCCTCCCGAGTGCTGAAGTAGTACGCCGGATTCGACTGGAGTGCCCTGAGGTGGTGCTGCTGGCCTGCACTGGGCCAGTGGTCGCCGCGCTGACCGTTCGGCGGGTGTTCTGGGGCCGGACTCGACCCGTGCTGGTCACCGGCCTACCGGGGATCAGTGTGCCGGCGACTAGCCGGGCGGTGACATCACGAGCCGCTTGCGATCTGTTCTTGCTGCATAGCAAGCGGGAAGTCGGAGAGTTCTCCGAAATCGGCGCGCGGCGCGCGCCGCGACTCATCTTCGGCTTGGCCCCCCTGCCCTTCTTGCCTGGGCGTACGCCAGAGGCAATGGCTGATGCCCAGCCCGGGCCCGATCTGGTGTTCGCTGCGCAGGCAAAGGTGCCAGTTGAGCGGACTCACCGGGAACAGATCTTGCTGGCACTGGCTGATGCCGGATCTGCCGTGGTCAAACTCCGCGCCTGGTCGGAGGAACGGCAGACCCACAACGAAACCTGGTCGTATCCCCAGATCATGGACGACTTGGTGGCACAGCGCCGCGTCTCGGCGGACGCCGTCACGTTCGTCGGAGGGTCCATGCAGGCGGCACTTCGTAAGTCACGAGGTTTCGCCACGGTCTCATCTACCGCAGCGCTCGAGGCCATGGCAATGAACCGCCCGACGTTGATCATCTCCGACTTCGGTGTCTCAGCAGAGATGATCAACGTCGTCTTTGAGGAGTCCGGTTGCCTCGGCACTCTGGATGATCTTCGATCGGGCCGACTCCGCCAAGCCGATCCGCAGTGGCGCGAGGCCAACTACTTCCATCCGGCCGGAGACAACAACTGGCTGGACCTGCTCGACCAGCTGCTGGAAGTGCGTGCTGCCGGACAGTTGGCTCAGTTGCCTCGCTGGAGAGGCTCACTGCGGGGGCGGGTGCGCCGGCGTCTTCGCCTGATGATTCCCGCCTCGCTGTGGTCTCACATTCACCGGCTACGAGGTGTGCACTTACGCCTCGTATCCGACCGGGTGCGGAGCAACAGCAAATGATTTCTGCTCGAGTCCGAAGCTGACATCGCCTGCGGTCTGTCCAGCCCGCTCACGGCACTCGATGACCAGGTCGCAAAGCTCTCTGACAGCTCCATGACCGCCTGGCCTTGCCAAGACCAGCCGTGCTGCCTGCCGAACCGCGGGATGAGCATCGGCAACCGCAACCGGCCAGCCGACGAGGCCCATCGGTCCAAGATCATTTACGTCGTTACCCAGGTAGGCAGCGCGGCCGGCGGGAATGCGGTGTGCCGCCAACCAGTCGCGCACCACTGGGCGTTTGTCCTGCACGCTGTGCAGCACCTCGACGCCCAGTTTGGCCGCGCGGGCCTGCACTACGGGGTTGATCTCCTTGGACACGATCAGCAGCGGTATCCCAACCGATCGCAGCCGCTCGACCCCGAGCCCATCGGCTCGGCTGACCTTCACCGACTCCTGACCGTCCTGCGCGATGGTGGCCAGGTTGTCGGTGTGGACTCCGTCGAAGTCGGTGATCACGGCGTCGACATCGATCTCCTGCGGTGGCTCGATGATGACTTGAGCCAGCGCGCTCGCCAAGGTCAGGTCGTGCAGATGGTCGACATCGATTGCGGTCAGCTCTGGCACCTGGACAACCGCGGTACGCCCGAAGAAGCGATGCCGTGCCGCCCGGAACCCGCTTGCAGACATGACATAGAACGCTCCCGTCTCGCGGAAATCTGGTTCTCGATCCTGGCGACGGGGTCGTACCGCAGGGTCATGGTTCTGCCCGGTGACCAGGCCGAAGCGACCGTCGGCTCGCCACAAGAACTCATAGGTTGCTACAGCCGAGAAGACCGAGTCCGCGTGGTTGTGAACGACCAGCTCAACGCCTCGATCAAGATCATCGGCCGCAATGAACGGGCTGGTGCATTGTACGAAGACCACTATCTCCGGCTCCTCGCCGACCATGGTCAGCTGGTCGAGGGCATGCAGCAGCGCTGCTTCCGACGAGGCGGTGTCACTGGACAACTCGGCAGGTCGGATGATCACCGTTGCCCCGGCAGCCTCCGCGCTCGCGGCAATCTCCGCGTGATCGGTGCTGACGTAGACCTTCTCGACCAGTCGTGCTGCGCGGCAGGCGTCGATGGCGCGCTCCACCAGGCTGCGCCCGCCGACCCGCCGGAGGTTCTTGCCGGGTACTCCCCTGGAGCCGCCTCGGGCCGGAATGATCGCGATGACTCGCGGATGTTTCATGTGGTCTGTTTCTGCAGTGGGCCGATCAGCCGACCACAGCCGGCAGGCCATAGCTGCGCTGCGCTGCGGTGGTGACACGACCGAGGAAGTCGTCGGCTTGCGGCGTAGTACGGGCCTGGTACCACTCCTGCGGGATCATGCAGACCACGACATCAGCGTCAGTATCTGCCAGTACTGCCGGCAGTGTGTGCACCACCGTCGAAGGGAAGCTGACAATGGTGCTCCCGATGGGCCCGCGGCGGGCGGCAATCTCCAGCGG
>DATEWO010000493.1:0-6723 GCA_035257925.1 Propionibacteriaceae bacterium
TCCTCCAGGTGGGTTCTGACACTCCACACCAACTCGCGCTCTACATCGGGCTGCTTGACGCGGACTTCGACATCCTTGACCCGCCAGACCTTGCCGAGGCCTTCATCCGCCTCGCGGAGCGGTACCAGCGAGCGGCCAAGGTTGTGGACACGTAGCACCTGCCTGGTTTTGCTTCACCAGTGACCCCTGAAGCGCCTGGTTGGACGCAATTCGACTTACTGGTGATGCACATTCAGGGCTTGCTCTTACCGGAGCGTGATGTTGGGCATCCGCAGCGCTGAATCGGGGGGCAATCCAAGTGCAGCGGCGACGTCACCAAGGCCGGGCAAATCAGCACGAACCCAGGTCCGCGGATCTTCACTGTTCTTCGGCCGACTGAGACGCGCCAGCGGCGGAATCCGGATCGCACCCAGCACAGGTGCATCTTCCGGCAAGTTCGCACGTTTCCGAGCTATGCGGACTGCGTCACGAAGGCCGCCCAGCTCATCGACCAAGCCGGCCTCGAGAGCGTCCCGGCCCGTCCACACCCGGCCCCGGGCGACGGCCTCAATCTCGGCCACCGGACGGTTTCGTCCAGCGGCAACCTTGCCTACGAAATCGTCGTAGACGGCGTCGATAGTGACGGCGAAGCGTGCCCGCTCGTCCTCGCTGAACCTCTGCCGGAACGAGTACATCAAGGCCCGAGCGCCCTGCTGCACGGTGTCCCTGGTGAGACCGGCGCGTTCCAGCAGGCCGTTCACCACGAGCTTGCCGGCAAATACCCCGATGGACCCAGTCAACGTTGCGGGCAAAGCCACAATCACATCAGCCGGGCAGGCAATGTAGTACCCGCCGGACGCCGCGACGTCGCCCATCGAAACCACGACGGGCTTATCGGATTCGCGTAGCCGGAGTACCTCCCGCCAGATCACCTCCGACGCTACCGCCGAGCCCCCCGGCGACTCGATCCGGAGCACGACGGCCTCCGCCTTGTCATTGTCGTAGGCAGCACGGAGCTGTGCTGACACGCTGTCGCTACCAGCCTGACGACCCAGCGGACTGCGCCGGGTCCGGCCGGGAACGATCGCGCCCCGGACGTCGACCACGGCAACGTGGCCGCGGCGGTGAGGCGGTGGAGCGAGCTTGCGGGCGGGCCGCCACCGGTCAGCGAACAGCAACTCAGGCTCACCGTCAGTACGGGCGCGCATCTCCTGATAGACCTGATCGCGGAAGCCGAGGCGGTCCACTAGGCCGACATCTCGTGCCTCAGCGGCCGTCCGGGGCCCGGTATTGATCAGCTCGCGCACCCGATCATGATCCAGACGACGGGCATCGGCGATGGTCTGCACTGCATCGTTGAAGACCGATTCGGCAAGCCGCTCCAGCGCCTCGCGATGCGCCGGGGTGTATTCGGTACGCACCACGACGTCGGCCGCGTTCTTGTACTCATGGCGCTGTTCCACCTGGGGTTCAACGCCAAGCCGGTCGAGCGCCCCGCGGAGGAAGGTCGTCTCAATGCCGACGCCGAGCAGGCCGATTCCCCCACCCGGCTGGAGCCACAATTCACCGAACGCCGTCGCCAAGACGTACGCCGCCATGTCATGGGCCGACCCTTCGCCAAAGGTCTCCGCCCATGCCACCGTCGGCTTGCCACTCGCAGCGAACGCCTGTACTCCGAGCCGCAATTCCTGCATGGTTCCCCACGGCCAGACACCACCCACCTTGGCGATCAGCCCGACGACATGTCGGTCCTCCGCGGCGTCGTGGAGGGCCCGCAGGGTGGGGCGCAGCAATCGGCGTCCGCGGGCGCGCAACCGGGCAATCGGGTCGTCTGCCTCGGGGGCAACGAGAGGCTCAGTCAGGTCAAGTTCGAGAAGCAGGTTTGGCCGTCGGCCGGGAAAGTCAACCATGGCGTCAACCGTAGGCCCTCGCCGACCGGCGCCCGCAGTCGCGCCTGTGAGGGTGTAGGCCAAGCTGTGATCGGCGCGCTGTGTCCAGTCGCCACTGCAGCCCGCAGCTCAAATGAATGATGCCTGTTCGACACAGGCGGCGTAATCAGTCGCAGCCTGCTCTTGGCTCAGGTTCCCGCTGATCAAGCCGATATTGAGGACCTCGAGCCGGGCGCGTATGGTCTCCGCCCGAGAAACGTTTTCGCCCACGCTGTCTGATTTCTGCAATTGAGTCACGACGGCTGCAACGAGCGAGCAAACAGCGGCGAGTATGCAGAGGGTCCGCCATAACGGCGGCGGACCGCCCGGGACAACGGCCGGAGCGCCTGCCAAGGCTGTCGCCAATGCGCCCGCCACTATGGCCACATTGAGCAGGCGCCGCCGTCGCGTCCGCGCGCGACCCAAATATGTCGCCACTTGATCGCGAGTGCGTTGAATCAAAGATGACAAATCGCCGCCCGGTGGTCCGTATTGACCTGCAGGGACAAATCCTCCGTTAGACATCACGGACTCCTTTGAGAACGAGCAGCGAAAAGAATTTTACCGACTCGTGCACTATCTACGGCCAGACACTTTGACTCAAGCAGGCAATCGCACCATCGCAGCAGACGAGTCAGGTCGCTTGACCAACTATGTCAGTCCATAACTCGGTCGACCGAGTAGGCCGAGGCCTGGATATGAAACAGCTCGGCGTACTGCCCACCAAGCGCCACCAACTCATCATGGGTGCCCTGCTCAACGACCCGGCCATGATCAAGCACGTAGATCCGGTCGGCAGTCCGTACTGTGGAGAACCGGTGAGAGATGATCAACGCGCTGCGGCCGCGCAGCACCTCATGCAGCGAGGAGAACAGCTCGTACTCCGCTCGCGCATCGAGCGCAGCCGTCGGCTCGTCGATGATCACCAGCGGCGCATTGCGATAGAACGCGCGGGCAATGGCCACCTTCTGCCACTGCCCTCCGGAGAGCTCGTGTCCGCCGACGAATCGACGAGACAGCAGCGTCTGGTAACCGGCCGGGAGTGCGGCCAGGAAAGAGTCAGCATCGGCGATCTTCGCCGCCTCACGGATCGCCGCATGATCGATTTCATCGTCCGGTCGAGCCACTGCAATGTTCTCCTCGGCGCTGAGCGCGTACCGGACAAAGTCCTGGAAGATGATCGCCACTCGCTCACGGAACAGATCCGGCCGGAAGCTGCTGACGTCGACGCCGTCCCACCTCACTGCGCCACTGCCGGGCTCGTACAAGCCGGCCATCACCTTGGCCAGGGTGGTCTTGCCCGAGCCGTTCAAGCCCACCAGTGCAACCACCTCACCCTGGTTGATCTCGATGCTGGCGGCCTGCAGGGCGAGCGCACTGCGTCCGGGATAGGCGAAGCTCACCGCATCGGCTCGGATCCGCTGAAAGTCTGCCGGTGGCGCGATCTCGCGCGACCCGCCTTCCGCGGCCGGCGCCAGGGTGAGGAAGCCGTCTAGATCATCGATGAACTGCCCAGATTCAAAGATCGCCTGTACGCCGCTGAGGCCGGACTGAACTTGACTGGCCAGCAGCCGGATCGCGACCAGCGCGGCACCGGCTGCAGCGATGCTCAGGCGGCCGGTCAAGATCAGCCACCCCAGCAGGAAGAGGGTCAGCACTAAGAGGACAGCAGAGCCGAGGCTGCCAGCCGCACCGAGCCTCGAGCGGCGCCAAAGGTGCTGAGCAAGATCACGAAGGTAGTCGGCATACAACGTGTTCAGGCGAGTACCGAAGTTGCGCGCGAGACCGTACGCCCGCACCTCCTTGGCCTCGTCCCGGCCGATCTGTACCCGAGTCAGGTACGTCCGCAAGCGCATCGATTGCGTCTGCTGAGCCAGAAACTCCAGCTCCAGCTGGCTCTGCCGCCTGCTCGTCAGCAGTACCGGCACGCCTCCGACCAAAAGCAGCGGCAGCAACGCAGGATGCACCAACACAATCGCGATCGCTAACGCAACGCCTGCGGCCGCTGACCCCACCGTCGCCACCAAGCCATGGGTGATCTGATACGGACGGGTCAGCGCATTCGCCTGAACACGCTGCAGGCGATCGTAAAACCTCGCTGATTCGAACTTCCGCAGATCGACGCGGGTAGCCACTCTCAACACCCGCTTCCACATAACGGCGACCACCAGCTCGCTGGCGTAGCGCCCAAGCCCTATTTGCGCCGAGGCGATGACCGCAGTGATGGCGGTCAGGCCCGCCAGCAGCAAGACTGGCTGCACCAGAGGCCAAAGATCTCCGGTGTTGCCTGAGATTTCCAGCACGGCTGTCAAAGCCAGCTGCACCGCAAAGATCTGCAGTGCGAGGGCAATGGCGTTCAGTAGCTGCAGCCCAATCAGGGCAAGGAATGGGGTACGCGCAGACTGCCAAACTATGGACAAGCTGCGCGCCATCAGACGGGTGAGTCGACCTATCGACTTTTGCTGGTCCTGCGCCGGAGTCGCGAGGTCCATCGGGTCGATTTCACTCACGGTTGCATCGTAGGGTTGCTGGAACGCGTGCGTGGCGAGTTACGGCGAAGCCGGATTGCGCTGCGGCGCGACTTGCGCGACGGCGTAGTGGGAAAGGGTGAGGAATGGGCAACGGAGCCGATACAGGTCGCGAACACGGACCCCGGTCGCCGGAACAGATCCGCAATGTCGTGCTCGTTGGGCCGGCGGGGGTCGGCAAGAGCACGCTTTTCGAACGATTGATAGCAGCGCGAGTCCCAGGTCGCCATCAACGGGGCGAGCCAGCCCCATCGCAGTCCCTGGGTGCCGCGTCGATCGCCAGCGGTGAGGTGATGATCAACCTGCTGGACACCCCCGGCAACCCCGACTTTGTCGGCGAGGTGCGGGCCGGGCTCCGGGCGGCTGACGCTGTCTTGTTCGTGGTATCGGCCAGTGACGAAATCGACGACGCGACCCGTTTCTTGTGGCGGGAATGTGAGTCGACGAATATGCCTCGGGCGATTGCAGTGACCAAGCTGGAGCAGTCCCGAGCTGATTTCGACGAGACGATTGCTCGCTGCCGGCGGGTCTTCGGCGATGTCCAGCCGGTTGGGGCGCCGCTGATCCAGGATGGCCATGTCACCGGCGCAATCAACCTGCTGCGGCGTCGCGTCACCGACTATCGCAGCGGCGAGCCCACCGCGCGCGAGCCTGACGAAACAGAAGCCGCGATCATCGAGGAGCACTGGGACCCGCTGATCGAATCGATCATCGAGGAATCCGAAGACGAAACGCTACTCGACCGGCATCTCAGCGGCGAACCAATCGATCTCGACATCGTTTTGCCCGATTTGCGGGCCGCCGTTGCCACCGGGCGATTCTTTCCGATGATTCCCGCGCACGCTCCAACCGGGATGGGTATTGAGGGGCTGCTTGAACTGTTTGAGCAGGGATTTCCCTCGCCTGCGTCGGCGCCGCTGCCAAAGGTCTATAAGCCGAGCGGGGAGCCGTTCGGCGCGGTGAGCTGTGACCCTGCGGGTCCACTGGTCGCTGAGGTGGTACGGACAACCAGCGACCCGTTTGTGGGCCGGCTCTCGCTGGTCCGGGTTTTCTCCGGCACTCTCAGCCCTGACACCCCGCTCCACGTGTCTGGCCACCTGCAGCAGTTTGCGCCTCATCATGTCGACGCCCATCCGAACCACGACAGCGACGATCGAGTTGGGCCGCTCTCGGCCCCGCTCGGCGATGAGACCCGGCCGAAGCCGTACGCGATCGCCGGTGATCTTGTTCTGGTGTCCAAGCTGGCCGCTGCGGAAACCTCCGACACGCTGTCCAACAAGCTGCAGCCTGCGCTCGTCGAGCCGTGGCTGCTGCCTGAGCCGCTGCTACCAGTTGCGCTCCACGCCAGCACCCGTGGCGACGAGGAGAAGCTAGGGTCCGCGCTACAACGATTGGTGGCCGAGGATGTCACGATGCGGCTGGAGCACAATCCCGAGACTCATCAGCTCGTGATCTGGGCTATGGGACCTGCCCATGTGGACAAGCTGCTCACCGCCTTGCGGGACTCCTGGCACATCCAGGTGCAGGTCGAGCCAGTTCGTACCTCCCTGCGCGAGACCTTTGTCCGTCCCATCACCGCGCAGGGCCGGCTCGTCAAACAATCCGGCGGCCACGGCCAGTACGCGGTGTGCATGATGGAGATCGAGCCGCTGGAACGCGGCGCGGGGTTTGAGTTCACCGAACGTGTGGTCGGCGGAGCGGTCCCCCGGCAGTTCATCCCTTCAGTGGAGAAGGGCGTCCGCACCCAGCTAGGCAAGGGCGTGCTCGCCGGTTACCCCCTGGTCGATCTCCGGGTGACGCTGGTCGACGGTAAGGCGCATTCAGTCGACTCCTCCGATATGGCCTTTCAGACGGCGGGGGCGATGGCACTGCGGGAGGCGGCCAATGAGTCGACCGTTGCTTTGCTTGAGCCGATCGACAAAGTCGAGATCACCGTTGCCGAGGACTCGGTCGGGTCGGTGCTGGCGGATCTGCGCAGCCGCCGCGGTCAGGTGCACGGCACCGAAACGGCCCCCGACCTGCCCGGTTACGCCGTCATCCACGCCGAGGTGCCGGCACACGAGCTGAGCCGGTACCCGATCGACCTGCGCTCGGTCTCCCATGGCACCGGGACTTTCAAGCGCTCGTTCGTACGCTACGACTACATGCCGGCAGCACTGGCCCGAGAGATGACTTCCGCCTGATCAATCGTTTCGACGGCTGTGATGGAAGACGTACGGTCTGAAGCGCTCCAGCGCGGCCGTTTCGACGGCTGTGCTGAAAGACGTACATCCCCAGCGCAGAAACAC
>DATEWO010000494.1:0-3772 GCA_035257925.1 Propionibacteriaceae bacterium
GCCGCGTCTGGTGGTTCGAGCAACGACACGAATCCTGTTCCCGACGCCTCCAGCAGCAGGTGGGCACCTAGCAGGGATCTCCGTACCGCGTCGTCCTTGGTTTGTAGAGCCTTCGGCGCCGTATTTTCCACCGTGACCGACAGCCGGAGGTAACCATCCAACTCGGTGGTCTCCGCGGTAAGCACTGCGCTCAGCGGCCAGCGGCGCCGTACCACCCGACCGACCGTGCAGCCGTCGGACCCGGTGAGGGGCTCGACCTGCTCATGGCCGGGGATGATCACCGTCTGCCGAACCCCGGCGGCCAGCTCGTCAAAGGTCCAGGCCGGCCAGCTCAGCTCATGATCGACGGCCTCGTCCCAACTGAGCAGCAGGTCGTCATCAAGCTGCAGCTCACTGGTCGGGACGTACCGGTTCGGATCGGCCGGATCGAGACACTCCAAGCCTCGATGTTGCAGCTGAAGGAAGCGCAGGTACGCCGTGACCGTGGATTGCGGCAGATGATCGCGGTGGGCGGTCTCGTCAGCGCGGCTCAGCAGGCACTCGACGGACATCGTGGATTCCTCGCCGAGGCCGGCCGCAGCGGCACCCGGTGGGCCGAGCACGCCGAACTGCCAGCGCGCCTGGTTCTTCGCCGACGTCGCGCGGTAGGGATAGAGCAGATAGCCCTCGTAAAGCACGGCGTCGGCGACCGTGCGCGCCAGGTCGAGCGTCATGGCACGCGTACGTTGACGGCGGCCAGCAGCGACTCGACGGTCGCATCCCAAGTGGTCAAGCCGCGCTCAGCTCGATAGCGGCTCATTGCTTCGATGATGTCTCGGTCCAACCGTACCCAGCCGGTGTGGGGGTAGTTCAGCGCGATCATTTCCTGCCACACCTGGACCGGCAGGGCGTAGGACGCCTCGCAATCCCATGGGACCTGTTCGACGCCGAAGCCGTTCGTGCCGCGGGTGAAGATCGTTCCGGAGAAGAGCAGCGCCAGCGGGATGGTTCCGTCGCGAAGCGCGTGCAGGTACTTCGATCCAGTCACCTCGAAGTCGTAGGTGCACGGCAGAGCCAGCTCCAGCTCCGCCGTTCCCCGGAACCCCTGCACCGTCGCATTGCATTGCATCCATAGGAAGGGTCGCAGGGTGTCACGCCAGCGCAAGCGTTCGCCAAACAGACCCAGCAGACCCTCAGCCTCAGCATCGCTGTAGGACCGGCGTTGCGGCTCGATCCGGACCTGGCAGCGCAGGGCGATGGCATGGATCACCGTGTCGCTGGACTCCTCGATTCGGAGCCGGGCGGTCAGCTGCGGGCCGACCGTGTACGGCTCGGCCACGATGTCGAGCACGCTGAAGGTCAGAGCGGTCATCAGCGGTCGGCTTCCGTGATCGGCGTCGCAGGACGGCTGCGGGCGGCGATATCGGCGAAGAAATCATCGATGGCCTGGCGGGCTTCTGTGCCGCCGTCGAAGCCGCGCCACACCCGGCGGAGCTGACCCACCAGGGCATAACACACATCGATCGGCACCAGGTAGCAGGAGAACTCCCTGCCCTGGTCAGTCCCGCGGAGCAGCAGCGCCTCGACATCGGCGCGCAGTACCGACAGCTGGGGGTTTGACTCCACGACCCGAGACCAGGCCTCGAGCGGCAGCTCGGACTCCGTCGCGCCGGCCGGCCCGGGATAGAACGCAACAGTCCGGTCCAACACCGAGCTGTTGAAGAGGAAAACCAGCCCTACGGGGATCTCCAGCTCGTCGTACTGCCGGGGGTCGAGGGTGAAGTCGGGGAACGAGAGGTAGCGATCGGGCACTGCCCGGTAGCGGAGCTGGGCATCCTCGGCGGTGAAGAGCAAGTAGCAACCGCGGCAGGTGCACATCAGCGCCCGGCTCTCCAGATCGACCAGATGGGGATGGTCATCGCTGATCGGCTCAGCGCACATCTCGCACCGCTCGCCCACCACTGGGGCAGGACGCTCGCTGATGATCCGGCGGAGACCGGCCACTGCAGACCCCCGCCGAAGCCCGGTCACGGCGCCACCGTGGTCGGTAGGGCGACGGTCGCGACGCCTTGACTGAGCAACAGTGGCAGCGGGTCGAGGTGCAGCTCCGGCTCTTCCAGGCAGGCGCCGGCCCGGCGGACCGCGAAATGCGCGCCGCAGGCCGGGCAGCAGAGTGCCCCATCACCGAGCGCACCACCCAGCAGCCGGCCCAACGAAGCAGTGGCGAGGCTGCCGGCACACTGTCCACATCGGTCGAGGAACGCATACAGGTCGGCGCCGATCCGGCAGCCGACGATCGAGGTCTCACCGACTAAGAACCCGGCGACAGCTCCATCGGGGAGGTCGCTCAGCCCGGCGACCGCCTCCCAGGTTGCGCCAGAGATCACTGCAGCCGCAGACCCGGCAACCGCGGAGCCGCCCTGATCCAGACGGGACCAGAGCGAGTCAACCGTGATCACTGGGCTCCGAGGGCTCGTCACCTCCTCCGTCGTCTCGACCTCGATGGCAGTGATCTCCGGGGCGGCTGCTTCGATGGCTCCTTCTACCGCAAGCTTCAGGGTCACCGAGGATGAAGGGCAGCCATCGCAGCTGCCGAGCAGTCGAAGCCGGACCACATCCTCCGAGACCGCCAGCAGCTCGACATCGCCGCCGTGAGAGCCGAGGTAGGGGCGTACGTTGTCGAGGGCCTGTTCGACCCGGGTCGTGACGTCATAGGGATGCAAATCGTGCACCAGCAACAAGCCGGCAACAAGATCATCGGCGGCCAGCGCGGCGAGCGCCTCGTCATCCAGGCGACCGAGCTCGTACAGGATGGTCAGCAACCGCTCCAACCCGGCACCATAGAGGTCCGCGACCAGGCGGACCAGCTCCTCAGCCCGCTCCCGCGCGACCACTCCGCCGGACGCACTGGCGTCGATCAGGGCGTTGATCCGCTCACCGACGGCGAGGAAGTCGTCGGCTCGAGTGACCGTCGGCTCGGCTGAGGACATCCCGGCCGCTATTCGCCGACGTACTCCGTTGGTGAATGCAACCGGTCCAGCGTTCTCCCCCCGCCGAGATACATGTGCACCCCGCAGGGCAGGCATGGGTCGAAGCTGCGCACCGTACGCATGATGTCGATGCCCTTGAAGTGCTCCAGGTCGTTCTCCTCGAAGATCGGCTGGTTCTGCACCGCGTCCTCGTACGGTCCGGGCGTGCCGTAGGAGTCGCGCGGGCTGGCGTTCCACGGCGTCGGCGGGTAGGGGTGATAGTTGGCGATCTTGCCGTCGCGGATCACCATGTGGTGGCTCAGCACCCCACGGACCGCCTCGGTGAAGCCGGCGCCGATGCCCTCCTGCGGGACGGTGAACTTCTCCCAGGTCTTGGTCCGGCCGGCCCGGATCTCGATCAGGGCCTTCTCAGCGAAGTGCAGAGCGCAGGCCGCCGTGTACGCCTGAAAGTAGGTTCGCGCCCGGTTGCGCTCCACAGTGTTGCTCCACTGCGGGATTTTCCACTCGAACTCGACCGGGCCTTTGAGTGCGGTTTTCGGGAGTTTGATCTGCACGCTGGTGCCGGTGGACTTGACGTAGCCGATGTCGACCAGTCCGGCGAGGGCGGTTGACCAGAGCCGGGCCAACGGGCCGCCCCCGGTGTCGAGGGCCAGATAGTCCTTGCCGTCGAACCAGCGCGGCGACATCACCCAGCTGTACTTGTCGTCCAGGTCGCGCTTCTGCGGCTTGGGTTTGGTGTGCTGGTTCCAGGGGTGGCGCCGGTCCACCGGGTTGCCAAGCGGGTCCTGCCGGACGAACATCTC
>DATEWO010000495.1:0-9971 GCA_035257925.1 Propionibacteriaceae bacterium
TTGGCCGTAGCGGTTGTAGCCAGCACGGGCGTGTCCGGCGCGAGTTGCAACAGCGTACGGGTAAGCCGTTGATAGTCGGGCCGGAAGTCGAAGCCCCAATCCGACACGCAGTGGGCCTCGTCGATGACCAGCAGTCCGCACTTACCCAGCAGCTCGGGTAGCTCGGCGGCGAACCGCGGGTTGGCCAGCCGTTCCGGCGAGATCAGCAATATGTCCAGCCGACCGCCGTGCAGCTCGTCCAGCACGCTCGACCAGTCGTCAACGTTGGTGGAGTTGATGGTGGCGGCGCGCAGGCCAGCCCGTGCGGCCGCCGCGATCTGGTCGCGCATCAGCGCCAGCAACGGTGAGACGACCAGCGTCGGCCCGGCGCCCAGCTCGCGCAGTGCTGCCGTAGCCGCCCAGTAGACCGCCGACTTGCCCCAGCCCGTAGCCTGCACGACCAGGACCCGGCGCCGGTGCTCCACGACCTGCTCCACGGCACGCACCTGGTCGGCGCGGGGTCGGGCGTCCGGGCCGGCCAGGGCTGAGATCGTCCGTGTTAGGACCGTTGCCGCGTGGCCGGCGGTGGCGGGACCCGCCGGCCCGGAGATCAAGGCGCGCCTGTCGCTTTCAGCTGCAACCGCTAGTCGATCCGCAACCTTCGCAGACGTAGCAGCTGCCGCTGGGACGCATCTTGGTGCCGCAGGTGAGGCAAAGCGGCGCATCGACACTGGTACCGGTGATCTCTTCGAAGAGCTCCGATGTGGTACGAGCGGTGACAGGGGCCGGCTTTGCTCCGGCTCTGTCCATTTCGTCCGTTCGGACCTCGTCGCCCGGATCGTTCTTGAGCGACTCCGCCTCGGTGAGCTCTTCCTCCGCCGGCAGGTATGACCCGGTTTCAACCTGACGCGCCCGCTCGGTCGCGGTGTAGATACCCAGTTCGGCTCGCTCCTCGAAGGACAAGTAATCCAAGGCCAACCGCCGGAAGATGTAGTCCATGATCGACTGTGCCATCCGGATGTCCGGATCGTCGGTCAGGCCAGCGGGCTCGAACTTCAGGTTGGTGAATTTCTGGACGAAGGTTTCCAGTGGCACCCCATACTGCAGGGCGATGGAGACGGCAATGGAGAAGGCATCCATCACGCCGGCAAGAGTCGAGCCCTGCTTGCCGAGCTTCAGGAACACCTCGCCCAGACCATCGTCGGGGTAGGAACCAGAGGTCATGTAGCCCTCGGCTCCGCCGACGGAGAACGAGGTCGTACGGCTCGGGCGCGACTTCGGGAGTCGCTTACGGGTCGGCCTGTAGACCACCTTCTCCACGACCTCAGTCTCGACGGCTTCTGACTTCTTATCATCCGCCTTGCCGGCCTTACCGTCGCTGAGAGGCTGGCCAACCTTGCAGTTGTCACGGTAGACCGCTAGCGCCTTGAGGCCGAGCTTCCAGCCCTGGAGGTAGACATCGGCAATCTCCTCCACCGTCGCTGTTTCCGGCAGATTCACGGTCTTGGAGATGGCTCCTGAGAGGAACGGCTGAGCCGCAGCCATCATCCGGACATGGCCCATTGGCTTGATCGCTCGCTGCCCCATCGCCGTGTCGAACACCTCGTAGTGCTCCGGCTTCAGGCCAGGCGCGTCGATCACGTGACCATGCTCCGCGATGTACTCGATGATTGCCTCAGCCGTCTCGTCCGCGTAGCCCAGCATCTTCAGGGCGCGTGGAATGGTCTGGTTCACGATCTGCATCGAGCCGCCACCCACCAGCTTCTTGAACTTCACCAGCGAAAAGTCCGGCTCGATTCCGGTGGTGTCGCAGTCCATCATGAAGCCGATCGTCCCGGTGGGCGCGATCACAGAAGCCTGCGCGTTCCGGTACCCATTCGCTTCACCGATCTTGATCACTCCATCCCAAGCAGCGGTGGCCCGCTTGCGGATGTCAGCGCCCAGGGTGTCCACCGTGCGCAGCGCGTCGTTGGCCGCCTGGTGCTTACGCATGACGCGTTTATGGGCATCGGCGTTGCGTGCGTAACCCTCGTACGGTCCGACGATGCCGGCGAGCTCGGCCGAGCGGCGATAAGAGACCCCAGTCATGAGCGAGGTGATCGCCGCCGCGAAGGCGCGGCCACCCTCGGAGTCGTAGCCATGGCCTGTGGCCATGAGCAGCGCACCCAAGTTGGCGTAGCCGATGCCGAGCTGCCGGTAGTCGCGGGTGGTACGCGCAATCGCTTCGGTCGGGAAATCGGCGAAGCAGATCGAGATGTCCATTGCGGTGATGATCAACTCCACCGCCTGTTCGAACGCTTGCGCGTCGAAGGTGTCGTCATCCCGTAGGAATTTGAGCAGGTTGAGGCTGGCCAGGTTGCATGAGCTGTTGTCCAAGCTCATGTATTCCGAGCACGGATTAGATGCGGTGATGCGGCCCGTCTCAGGATTGGTATGCCAGTCATTGATGGTGTCGTCGTACTGGATGCCGGGATCAGCGCATTCCCAGGCTGCCTTAGCCATCTTGCTGAACAACTCACGAGCGTTCACAGTCTCCAGAACCCGACCGTCGGTACGCGCACGCAAGGCAAAATCGCCGCCGTCCTCAACCGCTCGCATGAACTCATCAGTCACCCGCACGGAGTTATTGGCGTTCTGGTACTGGACGGATGTGATGTCGCGGCCGCCCAAGTCCATGTCGAATCCGGCATCGCGAAGTGCACGGATCTTGTTCTCCTCGCGAGCCTTGGTCTCGATGAACTCCTCGATGTCGGGGTGGTCCACGTCGAGCACGACCATCTTGGCTGCGCGGCGGGTCGCTCCTCCGGACTTGATGGTTCCGGCACTCGCGTCTGCACCGCGCATGAACGAGACCGGGCCGGACGCGGTCCCACCTGAGCTCAGCAACTCCTTCGAGGAGCGGATCCGGGAAAGGTTCAGGCCAGCACCAGAGCCACCCTTGAAGATGAAGCCTTCCTCCCGATACCAGTTCAAGATCGAATCCATCGAGTCATCGACGGACAGAATGAAGCAGTTGTGCACCCGCAGACTGTCGGACAGATATTCACCTGACTCGGTCTGGATGTCGAAGACCTCCATCGGACCGAGGTGCTCGACTCGCGCGATCTGCAGGCACTTGACGGGTGCCGCCCCTCGACCGGGCAACTCGAACGATCGTTCGAGCTTGTCCGCCTTGAGCGGGTCGATGAAACCGATCTCGTCCGCGAAGATCCGGCGATCGCCGGCGTTCTGTATGCGGAGGGTCCAGCACCCATGACGGTCGGCACGGGCGTCGGCCTTGAAGCCGACCCGGGCGAAGATCCCGAACCGGTGCAGCAGAGACTGCAGGCCGCGCACAAGATTCTCCCCGATCATGTCCACTTCCACCACGGTCGAACGTGCCCGTGCAGACACGAAGCCCTCGGCCTGGAAAATGCTGCGCAGGTAGGCGGTCACGACCGGCAGCGGAGCCTCGAAGAGCTGCGCGGGAACCTCCATGTCAACGCCGCGGGGCCGAAGGTTCCACCGATCTACGAAGTCGGCCAGTGCACCGCCGTAGAGCCGGATGCGCTTGCCGTCCAGCTCCTTGCTCTGGGTCGCGAAGTCGCGCACCTTTCGGTGTACATCTGGGAAAACGGCGTCCAACGCACGCTCGACCCAGGCGAGCTCAGCCGGGGTTACCGTAAGTGCCTCCATCGTGAGCGACCGGTTGGTGCCGTCGTACTGACCGACGAACCCGTCGGATTGCATCCATCCCGCCAGCGCGGCTTCTGCGATGTCGAGCTGGCTGATCTCGGTGTCCCCGAACGACGCGCGCCGATGCCACTCCAACATGTCGCCGGCACGCAAGGCACCGGCGGCGACGAAACGGCCGGAACGTTCGCCGGAGCTCTTCCATACCAGGTGATCTGCGGTGACGTCGAGGGCGTGGCCCGCCTTGAGGTGGAGGCGAATCACGTCCTTTACGCCATTGACCTTCGTGGCGATCACCCGGGTGAGGCCGTGCGCGTCATAGACCTTGGTGCCGACGGCCCCAGTCTCGACGAGCTTCCCGATTGGGATCTGACCGGCAGGCGTGCTCACTAACGCCCCGTACGGCTGGCACGCTGACACCTGCTGAGGAGAGGCGGTACCGACGTTGAACCACACGGGTGAATTGAACGAGAAGTACTGGTGCAGCAGCATCCACGTCAGTTCATGCTCGAACACCTCAGCTGATTGGGCGTCGGCGAAATACCCGAAGTCCTCCCCCGCCTTGCGGTAGGTCTTCACCACACGGTCGATGAGCTGGCGGAGGCTTTGCTCACGGGCGGGTGTGCCGAGTGCGCCGCGAAAGTACTTCGTGGTGACGATGGTGGAGGCATTGACGCTCCAAAAGTCCGGGAATTCCACGCCCTTCTGCTCGAAGACGACCTCACCGGTCTTCCAGTTGGTCTGCACCACGTCACGGCGTTCCCAGGTCACCTCGTCATACGGGTGCTGCCCAGAGGTGAAGACACGCTCGATGTTCAGCCCTGCGGGCTTCTGCGTTGAACTCTGGTTTTCCGATCGCCCATTCGCCGAACGGGTGGTTTCGGTCATTTCTGCCTTTCTTTGTGAGCTACCGGCACCATCACTGGCGCCGATGGATTGGGGAATGGCCTCCGACATCTGGTGAGTTGTTTCTGCCTGGCCTGAAGCAGCTTGCGGCTTGCTCAGGGTGGCTAGGCTGAGCGCCTTCCGAAGTCTCAGGGTGGTTCAGGTCGACCACTGGTGCGCTCCCGAGCTGGCGTCAACCGGTGCGGCACGAAGGTGCTCATCTTGCTGTCAGCCACCCGATCTGGGATGAGCGGCTCGATCCCGGTCGGTTCCTGTTCGATGCGAAGCAGCGCGATCTCCGCCTCGAAATCCTCCACCGACCGGAACTGGCGATAGACGCTTGCGAAGCGGAGGTAGGCAACCTGGTCAAGCTCGCGAAGCGGTCCCAGGATCGCAACACCGACCTCATCGGCCGGTATTTCAGGCTGACCGAGGGTCCGTAACGAATCCTCGACAACTTGTCCCAGGCGGGCGAGCTGATCCTCGCTGACCGGCCGTCCCTTGCAGGCCTTTCTAACACCGTTGATCACCTTGTCGCGATTGAACGGCTCGACGACGCCACTGCGTTTCACCACGACCAGTTGCATCTGCTCGATGGTGGTGAATCGCCGCTCACAGGATGGGCACTGCCTGCGTCGGCGGATACTCGCTCCATCATCGGTCGTCCGAGAGTCGAGCACCTTGGAGTCGGAATTCCGGCAGTACGGGCAGTGCATCCTCCGGCTCCCTTCTGCTGTTCGCTGCTCGAATCGTCAACTTGTCTTGGGGACAGATCTGGGGATGAGCCTGTGAACTTGTCAGGCGATCTTGTGGACCTGTCTGTGGACTTCTGTGAGTATCTAACCACAACTTGTGGATGAACCACATGGTTGTAACTACTAGATATGGATACCGTACGTCCAAGAATCATTCTCCGCAAGCGCACTGACACTTTTCAGTCTGGCGTCGCGCGTCGATCGGTTTCGCTTCATGGAAAGTGGTCACCAACGGCAGATCTTGATCGATTCAGCCGTGTCGGATGTGACCACTTGCAGATCACTTGCAGGTTCAGCCGCCTGAAGGGCGAATCAGAGGACGTTCCGGACGATCGTGTAGACCACTGCCACGAGGAGACCAATCATCAGCCAGTGGGCGGGGCGTACGCGAGGCAGGGGTTCGGCCCAGCGACGCGGCAAGCGGAACGCCGGTCCACCAGCGGCCTCAATAGTCCACAAAACGCCAAGTACGCCCACGATCAGCAGGCCGATCAGGGCTAGTGGGTTGTATCCGAATGCGGCTAGCACGTCGCCGTGGAGCAGCGCGTCACCCATCCGGGTGCCGCCACACAGCGGGCAGTCCCAACCGGTAAGGGCTCGGAACGGGCACGGCAAGCCCACACCAGTGGTTGCATACAGGGCGCTGAGAGCCACTCCGCCGGCAAAGAATGCGCCGACGACTCCCGCTGCGCGCGTCGCCCGAAATGGTCGGACGTCAGCAGAGACCGCCACGTTCTCATTGTGCCCGCACCTGAGCGGTCCCGGTCCGGTGCATCGTCGGGTCCACGCAGACACCAATCGCCTACACTCGCCACGTCGCAGCTGACCTCAAGGACGCTCATGACCGACCAGTACCGCAGTCAATGGCCAGAGGCATCCTCGAGCAGTCCCCAGCCGTCCTTCCTGCAACCGCCGCCAAGTCCGGGCTATTCAGCTGGGGCGGAATATTTCGCGGCGCCTCCGCGAAGCGACTACGCCCCGTGGCGCCAGCGTGTCGGGGCAAGACTGATCGACCAGGGCCCGACCTATCTCGGCTTGATCATCTTCTACGCTGGCTATCTGCTCTCGGTTATCGAGCTCTCCCGGTCCAGCAGATCGACTCCCGACTTCGAGACCGCAGCCGTTGCGATGATCATTGGTCTCAGTGTGATACTCGCCAGCCTGGCATGGGTCGCTTACAACCGTTGGCTGATCGCAGGCAAGACAGGACAGTCGCTGGGCAAGCGCATAACCAAGATCAAGCTGATCGGCGAGGAAACCAACACACCAATCGGTGCAAAGAACGCGTTAATTCGCGATCTTGTCCACATTCTCGATGCGCTGAGTCTGGTGGGCTACCTCTGGCCCTTATGGGACGACAAAAAACGAACCTTCGCCGACAAGATCATGAGAACTATCGTGGTCAACGAAACGCTGGACACAGTCGGCTCTTGATCTTGACCGGTTCGACGAGGACGACTTACGTCGCCGGGCATTCCCGGGCCACACGGCAGTGGCGTAACGTCGTCGGGGTATCGACGAGAGGAAAACAGACGATGCCACTGTTGCGAGGCCGCCGTGAAGAAGCGAAGCCGACAAGGTACCGGATGCAGGAGAAGCTCTTCGCTATCGGCGACGACTTCTGGATTGAGAACGATCGGGGTGAGCGGGCCTTCAAGGTGAACGGGAAGGCATTGCGGGTACGGGACACCCTTGTGCTGGAGTCATCCCGTGGGGATGAACTGTATTCGATTCAGGAGAAGAAGCTCCGGGTGAAAGACACAATGGATATTGAGCGCGGTGGACGTCAGATCGCCACAGTGAAGAAGGCACTGCTGACTCCGCTCCGCGACCGCTTCTCAATCAACGTCGAAGGCGGCGATGACATGGAGGCGAAGGGCAATATTGTCGACCACGAGTACAAGATCGAGCGTGGCGGGGACGAGGTGGCCGAGGTCTCGCGGCGGTGGTTCCGTGTCCGCGACACCTACGGCATTGAGATCAAGCCGGGCCAAGACGACGGCCTGCTGCTAGCTGTGGCCGTCTGCGTCGACCAGATGAGCCACGACATCGGCTAAGGCTACTGGGCCGTCTGGACCTCAGTGTTGAGCCTGCTGCGACTCGCGGAGGCCAGCATCGCCCCCTGGGCTGGTGACTCGTACAGCCGTAAGGCCGATCACCGCAATTGCGGCGGTCAGGATCATCGCAGCGATCACCATCACCACCGCAATGCCGCGATCGGTAAGCCGCCACTCAGAGCTTGCTCGATCACTGGAGCTCTTTTCGCCGGCGGTGACCACAGCCGTACTGATTTTCGGGTACGGTCGTGCGCTCGTCTGAGGAGGTCGCAGCTGGTCAATGGAGCGATGGGAGTGCGGTGCTGAGACGGTGATCGCGCTCATCTCTATCTCCTTTGCGGCATCGAACTGACGTTCGATAGAACGTACGTTTGATTTGTATCGCATCTTTACGTCAGTCCCAAGAACATTCGTACAGATATTCGAGGCGTGTCGTGAAACAGCGAATCACCTGGCTCTGACAATTCCAGTCGCCGAGAGAGGAACGACCCGAGATCGACAACACGCTCGAACAAATGTTTGAATCTCACGACGTAGTTCTCTATCGTCAGCCCTATGGCACACAGCGACCCGAAGTACCCGCAGCCCAGCAGGCGACGTGGCCGGCCCCGCGAAAGCGATGTGGCAGCTCAGTTGGGCGACAGCGCGTCTTTCACGTCATTCCCGGACGGGCCCACCGATGCCGACGGATTGACACTTCGGCAGCGCCGCATCTTGGAAGTGATCAAGGAAACCGTCGAGAGGCGCGGTTATCCACCCAGCATCCGAGAGATGGGAGACGCCGTAGGTCTCGCCTCGTCTTCGAGCGTCGCGCATCAGCTCAAGATGCTGGAGGCCAAAGGTTTGCTGCGCCGTGATCCCAACCGGCCGCGTGCCCTGGAAGTGCTCCTGCCCAGTGAGGACCGGACCGTAACGAGGCAGCTAGCCGAGTCTCGGCAGACAGGCGGTGACGACGACACCGGCATTGGCGACGCATTCCCCGAACCGGTGCATGTTCCTGTGCTCGGACGGATTGCCGCCGGCGGACCCATCCTGGCGGAGGAGAGCGTCGAGGATGTCTTCGCACTGCCGCGGCAGCTGGTGGGCGAGGGCACCATGTTCCTGCTCGAGGTACATGGGGATTCCATGATCGAGGCGGCCATCTGTGACGGTGACTGGGTAGTTGTGAGGCAGCAGCCCACAGCCAACAACGGTGAGTTCGTCGCTGCGCTGCTCGACAACGAGGCAACCGTCAAAACCTTCAAGCGGACGGGCAACCAGGTGTGGCTCGTCCCCCACAATCCGGCTTATGACCCGATTGACGGCAATCACGCCACGATCTTGGGCAAGGTCGTTGCAGTGCTACGTCGAGTCTGAGTGGAAGCTACAGCAAAGCGCCTAGAGCATGCTGGGTTCGCTGGTTGCCATTTCCATGGTGAAACGGGCAACAGCGCGAAGCTTGTTGGAGACATCGAGAGCCGCAACCTTGTACGCCTCTGACAACGTCGGGTAGTTCATGACTGTATCGACCAGATAGTCGACCGTTCCTCCACAGCCCATGATCGCTTGGCCGATGTGGACCAGTTCAGTGGCATTACTGCCGAAGACGTGTACCCCCAAGATCTCCCGCGTGTCGGCATGAACGATGAGCTTCAACATGCCATAGGAGTCCCCAATGATCTGGCCACGCGCCAGTTCGCGATAACGAGAAATGCCGACCTCGAAAGGAACCGACTCGCGGGTCAGCTCTCCCTCGGTCTTCCCGCAGAACGAGATCTCCGGAATCGTGTAGATGCCGATCGGCTGCAGACTTCGGAGCTCGTTGGCTGGCTCGTTGAACGCGTGTGCCGCGGCAAGGCGGCCCTGGTCCATCGAGGTTGAGGCCAGGGCAGGGAAGCCGATCACATCACCGACCGCGTAGATATGCGGCACCTCGGTCTGATAGTTCGAGTTCACCACGAGCCTGCCCCGCTTGTCGGTTTTCAGCCCTGCGAGGTCGAGGCTCAAGTTCGCCGTGTTGCCTTGCCGACCGGCGGAGTGCATGACGACCTCGGCAGCGATCTTCTTCCCGGAAGCGAGCGTCGTGATCGTGCCACGTCCGGAACTCTCCACCGAGGAAACCTCCTCACCGAACCGGAAGGACATGGTGTGATCACGTAGGTGGAACTTCAAGGATTCAACGATTTCGGGATCGCAGAAGTCGAGCATGTTGTCACGCTTCTCCACCAGCGTGACTCGGCTGCCTAACGCGGCGAACATCGAGGCGTACTCCACGCCGATGACGCCGGCGCCGACCACCACCAAGGAGCCCGGCACGGTGTCCAACGTAAGGATCTGATCCGAATCGAGCACACGCAGGCTGTCGAAGTCGACGTGCGGCGGATGGGCCGGCATGGTACCGGTCGCGATGACGATGTAGTTCGCAGTTAGGGTGCGGAGTGCTCCGACGCCTTCGATCTCGACAGTGAGTGTGTGCGGATCGAGGAAGCTGGCGGCACCCGGCACGAGTTCGATGTGGTTACGCATCAACTGGGAGCGAATGACCTCGGTCTCCCGACCGACCACGTGCTGCAGCCGAGCGAGCAGGTCGGAGATGGTGATCTCCTCCTTGACCCGGTAGCTGGCCCCATACAGGTCACGAAGC
>DATEWO010000496.1:0-17070 GCA_035257925.1 Propionibacteriaceae bacterium
CCGTCCGGTGTCGGGTACACCAGCCGCCGAAACTGATCAAGGTGGACCGGCTCTCCGTACGAGGCCATCGCCATCACCTTGTACTCATCACTTGATCGCTCGAAGCCAAGGTGGGCGGTCAGATCCTCGTACAACAAGCCGAGCGAGTGCGGCAGCGATTGGGCTCGGAGTATATCCAGCTTGCGGTCCCGATACTCCCCCGCCAGCATCGAGGTGGCCTCGCCGCGGCCGTCGACAGCCAACACCGCGCAGTCGGCGAGCGAGTCGTCTGGACCCCAGGGTGCCGCCAACGCGGCTGATGCCGCATGGGCCACGTGATGCCGGACGAAGTGGAAGTTCTTGCCTGAGTAGCCGGGCAGGGCAGTCTGCAGGAACTGCGGCGCGCGTGCCGCGTACGTGGTCCGCAGGTCCTCCCACGCGGGGTCCAGACCACCTGACGTCGGATCGACCAGAGCTGGGTCGTATGAGTAGGCGACGGCATCGAGATCTTCGGGAATCACCCCACCCTCGGCCAGGCACCACCTGATGGCCTGCTCCGGCAGCTCCCAGGCTGAAAACGGGACCGGGCGTTTGCCGTGCTTGCGACGGCTGAAGCGTTCCTCCTCGGCAGCGGCGACCGTACGGCCATCGACTACCAAGGCAGCAGCTGAGTCGTGGAAGACCGCATTGATGCCGAGAACCCGCATTGCGTTTCCACCCCCCGCTTTCGACTGTTGGTCACCGGGCTACCTCCGGCGGTTACCCGAAGCACTCGTGGGCAAAACACCTATAGGTGATTAGGTTCTAACCTCCGTGGTCAGACTCTGATCTGCAAACCAGGCGATGGTCTGCTTCAGACCTTCCTCAAACTGGACCAGTGGTCGCCAGTCCAGGCGCTGCACCGCGCGGCTGATATCAGGGCAGCGGCGCTGCGGATCATCGACGACAGCAGGGATGTACCGGATGCCGGCTTCGGAGCCGATGATCTCTGCCACCCGACCTGCGACCTCGGTGACCGTGAGCTCGACCGGATTACCGAGGTTGATCGGCCCGGCCTCCGATGAGCGAGCCAGGCTGAGCAGGCCGGCAACTGTGTCGGTGACGAAACAGATCGACCGAGTCTGGCGGCCACTGCCCGTCACGGTGCAGGGCTGATCAGCCAGCACTTGGGTGATGAAGGCAGGAATCATCCGGCCGTCGTCAGGCTGCATGCGAGGACCGTAGGTGTTGAAGATCCGAGCGACTCCGACCGGTGTCCCGCGTTCCCGGGCGTATGCGAAGGCCATCGCCTCCGCAAACCGCTTCCCCTCGTCGTAGACGCTGCGCGGCCCGATGGGGTTGACGTGGCCGACGTAGTCCTCGGTCTGCGGGTGCACCTCCGGATCGCCGTACACCTCACTTGTGGACGCCAGCACGAATCGGGCCTCGTGCCGTTCTGCTAGCTGCAATCCGTGCTCGGTTCCCAATGAGCCGGCCCGCAGGGTTTCGATCGGCAAGCGATAGTACGCCGCGGGCGACGCTGGAGAGGCAAGGTGGAAGACCACATCCAGCCGCCCGAGGTCCGGCAGTGGATGGGTCACGTCGTGCTCGACCAGCTCGAAACCAGCAGTCTCGGTCAGGTGGGCGATGTTCTCCCGCCGTCCGGTGCAGAAATTGTCGACGCACACGACCGCGGTGCCGGCGTCGAGCAGCGCGTCACACAAGTGGGATCCGATGAAACCGGCCCCACCAAGTACGACCGCGCGATCAAAGTCCCGTGTTGCCCCGCTCACGTCTCGGCTTCCTCCGTCAGCCGAGCGGTGCGCTCAATGCCTGGCCCACGTCCTGGCGCCTGACGGTTTGCTGATACACAGCGGCCGTGTCGGCAGCGACTCGGTCCCACGAGTAGCGGCTGCGGACCCGCTCCAGCCCAGCTTGAGCGAACTCGGCGCGGCGACTCGGTGACTCCAAGAGCGGGCCGACCACCTCGGCAAGGGCAACCGGATCACGCGGCGTGACCAGCGCGCCAGTGACGGAGTCGACCACCGTGTCCAACATGCCGCCGACGGCACTGGCCACGACGGGTACGCCGCATGCCATCGCCTCCAGCGGCACGATGCCGAACGGTTCGTACCACGGCGAGCAGACGACCAAATCTGCAGACCGCAGTAGGGCCGGCATGTCAGCGCGCGCCACTTGGCCAATCAACCGGACCCGATCAGCTACTCCGAGCCGTTCGGCGACGGCCACCAGCCGATCATGTTCAGGCTCCGGAGTCGCGTCACCTCCACCTGCACCGCCAGCGATCAGCAACTCAGTCTGAGGCAGCCAGGTCAGAGCTTCGATGATGATCTCGTAGCCTTTGCGCGGTACCAGTCGGCCAACGCTCAGCAGCCGATAGCGACATGTGCGCTGCGGCACAGATGGAGAAGCATCGGTCGTGGACCACGGAGTGAAGTGCTCGAGATCGACCCCGCAGGGCACTACCGACACCTTGCTGCTCGGCACCCCGAGGAGCGCAAGCTCTCGTATCTCTTCAGTTGCGGTGGCGACGATGCGGTCCGCCGCTCCGGCCACGGCCACCTCTACCCGGATCCGGTTCAGTGGACTGGTGTCCGCTGGACCCTGGTAGCGCCGCTTCACCGATCCGAGCGCATGGAAGGTCACCAACAATGGGAGGTTGAGCCGCCTGGCGGCGCGCGCCGATGCCCAGGCTGACATCCAGAAATGTGCATGCACGACATCCGGCTGCTGGAACTTGAGCATCTCGGTGAGGTGGTCCGCGAAGGCAGCCATGTGTGGCCACAGATCGTCCTTGGGCACCGGGCCAGCCGGTCCGGCCGGCACGTGTACCACCTCATAGCCGGCCGGTGTGGTCACCCGCTCCGCCAGGTCCGCGTCATCACGCCTGGTATAGACCGAAACTGAATGCCCGAGCCGGGCTAACCCGGCCGCCAGCTCCGCGACATGGACGTTCTGGCCGCCGGCGTCGACGCCACCAATCGCAGCCAATGGGCTCGCGTGTTCAGAAACCAGTGCGATGCGCACGGCAGGTCCCATCCGTCGGCAGTGGTGCTCACAAGGAGGTACCCGGCTCCACTTCGCCTAAACCCAGGCCCTGTGATGTTCTGGCAATCGTGGATGTGCAGTCCGCCGCTCGGCGCTGGGCCGAAACGTGGGAACGCGCTTGGCCGGCGAAGCAGTCAGCGGAGATTGCCGCGCTTTACCACGAAACGGGGACCTATCGCTCAAGCCCCTTCCGCGAGGCTGAGGCAGGCGGGGCCTTGGCGTATGTCGAGCGCCAATTCACGGCCGAGGAGGCCGTCGAATGGGGCAAGTGGAGAGGTGACTCAATCAGGGCCAAACGGGAGCATCCGCACGCTCAAGATCAAGTTGTGACTGGCCGCGACTTCCAATCACGCTCAGCCTTGGGCCGTTTCAGGCTGCCCAATCCCCGGGTGTGGTCAGTACATGTCTTACGCAGAATCACCCAAGTCAGGACTGCCTCCTAGCAGCCCGACGGGCGACGTAGCGGAGAATCTTCTCGTGAGTGCCGCAGTCGTTCATGGCACACCAACGGCGGCTCATGTTCTTGGACTGATCAAGAAACACCCACGGACAGCCGGCGCACTGCTTCAGCCGTGGCAGCTGCGGACTGGTGAGCAGCTCGGCTGCCGCCACGGCGATCGGCCAGAGCATTGCGTGCAGCCGCGTGGACTCCGGCCACGTCAACTCATACGTCGACCCTGCCGGCGCCAGCTCCGCGTAAGCCATGGCGTCGGTCACAAACGGCCGCAATTCGGTCCAGTGCGTCGCAGGCGTTGATCCAGTGTCTACTGACTGACCGCCATTCCTTGCAGCGATCTCAGTGAAGATCTTGATCAGGACACGGCGCAGGAGGTGCGCTCGTTTGAGCGCAGCAGACTTGGCGTGGGGATGCTCCTCAGCTGCAGCCAGCAGTATCTCAGCGTGATCAGGCGCCACGATGCCGATGCGCGTTGACCATCCGACCAGCTCGGGGTACGTCCCGGCGTGGTCGTAGCGCTCCGGCCCCTCAGGATCGTCAACCGTGTTGGCGAAGTCCAGCGCGAGATGCCCGCCCAGAATGGGCAACTCCCGCGGGTTCTGAGTTGCGTTGGTTGCTGTTTCCACCAAAAGTTACTTTACCAGTTGCATGCTCACAAAGGAGCTGAGTATGTTGCCAGCATGGACAGTTTTGCCGGTAACACAACGGCAGGGCCACGAAAGTCGGCGGTCGCCGTCATCTGTGTCGCCCAGTTCGTGGTGGTGCTCGACGCAACCATCGTCACCACCGCCTTGCCCGCGATCCGTCAGGCGCTAGGGTTCACCGACGCCGGACTGCAGTGGGTGTTCACGGCGTACGCGCTGGTGTTCGGCGGACTGTTGATCTTCGGCGGCCGGGTGGCCGACGTGGCGGGTCGCCGCCGGATGTTCCTGATCGGCCTTGGCCTGTTCACGGCTGCCTCCGCGGGATGCGCGCTGGCGTGGTCGCCGGCGGCACTTGTCGCTGCCCGGGTCCTCCAGGGTGCCGGGGCCGCTCTGCTCTCGCCTGCCGCGCTGGCCCTGCTGACGACGCTGAGCGAACCTGGCGAAGGGCGGCGGCGCGCGGTGGGCTGGTGGACCGCTGTTGCCGCCGGTGGAGGCGCCAGCGGCTGGGTGCTGGGTGGGCTGATCACCGAATACGCGGGATGGCGCTGGATCTTCGCGGTGAATGTACCCATCGGGCTGATCGCTTTGATGATGGCGCTACGGGTTCTCCCCGCGGATCAGAAACGGACGCGAGCATCCGGGCTGGATCTCGGTGGTGCCTTGACCGCGACCGCCGGCTTGGCGCTGCTGGTCTACGGTCTGAGCAGCGCCGGCGACCGTGGCCTTCATCGACCCGTGAGCTGGCTGCCGCTGCTCTTGGCAACCGCGGCGTTCATGATCTTCTTACGTCACGAGGGACGCGTCGCCGATCCCCTGCTGCCGCCTGGGTTGCTGCGCTCCCGGCCGGTCGCCGGCGCGAATCTGACTGCTCTGGCCATCACTGCTTCAACCACGCCTGCCATGTATCTTGCGGTGCTGTACGTCCAGGATGTGTTGGGCGTGCCGGCCGGACGAGCGTCGCTGCTGTTTCCGGCCCTCAACCTTGCGGTCATTGCCGGCTCACTGGCGGGCCCGCGGCTGCTCACCCGGCTGGGTGCTCGGCGCACGGCGTTGGCCGGCTTCACCGGCATTGCGATCGGAATCACGATTTTGCTGACACTGTCTGCGGGAGGCCTGCCCGTGGCTCAACTGCTGTCGGCTTTCGCAGTAATGGGCGCTGGCCTGGGTACCGCTTCGGTCGCCTCGACCCAGACCGGAACCGATGCCGCTGAACCGGCCTATCGCGGCATTGCTTCCGGCGTACTCAACTCCGCCGCCCAAGTCGGCACAGCCGCCGGCGTCGCACTCCTGGTACCGCTCGCGACGGCCACCGGCTCGACGGTCATGGCGGGGTACCGCATCGGATTCCTGGGAGCCTGCGCCATCGCGCTGGGAGGTGCCCTCAGCAGTTTTCTGATACCCACCCGAGTGCGGCGGTCAAATCGTGCAATGGCCACACCCAGCTGATTACGTGCCCAAGGTCGGGGGTAGTAAGCGACGCAAGCAAGACGACCTCACTGAAGGGGAATGATCATCACGACCACCAAAGAACAAGTCGAGGTGCCCGGAGGCGACGCGGAGCGACCTACCGAGATTCCCGCTCGCGGCTGGCTGCAGGTACTCAAGCGCGGCTGGAAGGAGGCCAAGGCCGACCAGGTCCCGCTGCTCGCCGCTGGGGTGGCCTTTTACGCCTTTCTGGCCATCTTTCCCGCACTGATCGCAGTCGTCACGATCTACGGTCTCGTTGCGGACCCGGCGACGATTGCGAACCAGTTGAACTCAATGGCCGCCGCACTGCCGGACGAAGCCCGCCAGATCATCACCGACCAGGTCACCGCACTCACCTCGCGGCGCCAAGCCCTCGGCATCGGCCTCATCATCTCGGTATTGATCGCGCTGTGGAGCGCTTCGGCCGGGATCAGCAACCTGCTGACTGCGGTCAATGTCGCCTACGACGAGGAGGAGAAACGCGGCTTCGTGAAGAAGCGGCTGATGTCCCTCGGACTGACCCTCGCCGCCATCGTCTTCATGGTGATCATCATCGGTCTGGTTGCCGTCCTGCCGCCGCTGCTGCAAGCCGTGTTTGGATCTGGGGCGTTGAGCTGGCTCCTCCAGATCGCTGGCTGGCTGGTCATGATGGTGCTTGTCACAATCGCGCTGGCGGTCATCTACCGTCTGGGGCCGGACCGCGACGCGCCACGGATGAGGTGGGTATCTGTAGGCGCCGTAGTGGCCACGGTCATCTGGCTGGTCGCCTCGATCGGGTTCTCGTTTTACACGGCGACGTTCGGCAACTACGCCAAGACGTACGGGGCATTCGCGGGGATCGTAGTGCTGCTGTTCTGGCTCTGGCTCACCATGTACGCGATCTTGCTAGGCGCCGAGATCAATGCCGAGTCCGAGCAGCAGACGGTCGCCGACACGACCAAGGGGCCGGAGCAGCCGCTGGGCGAGCGGGGCGCTGTGAAGGCGGACTCGGTTCCTTCCGATGATCCAGAGGCACCGCAGCAGGAACGCTGACATGGCAGTACAACGTCGGTTCAACTGCTCGCCCGAGCAAGTCTTCGCCGTACTTCGTGACGGTTGGACCTATCCCTTGTGGGTCGTCGGTGCGTCCCGGATACGTGACGTTGATGAGGGCTGGCCGGCGCCCGGCAGCAAGCTGCACCATTCCTTCGGGATATGGCCGCTGGTGATCGACGACAGCACCGAGGTCCTCGACATCCAGCCCGGTCAACGCCTCGTACTGGAAGCACGAGGCTGGCCAGTCGGCAAAGCTCGCGTGGAGATCACCGTCAAGGCAGACACCGACGGCTCCCTGGTCTCGATTGATGAGGACGTCACCGAGGGACCTGCTCGGCTCGTTCCTCAGCAGGTACGCCAGGCCGGCATCGACGTACGCAACCGAGAGACGTTACGCCGGCTCGCCTACCTCGCCGAAGGGCGCGACGACTAACCCGCGGATCACCAACGCATGCAGTTGAGCAAGGTGCGTTGGATCGCCTTGGCTGGGTTGCGTGGATCCGACGGCTCGGGGTAAGGGAGCCCTGCTCACTCAGGTCAATCAAGGGAGGCACCTCGTGTACCTGCACACTCAACTGTTGATCAACGAAATTCTGCCTGATGAGCCTGATCCTGGCGCCGCTAACGCGCTCCAGGAGGGTCTTGGCGGGCAGTTCGGAGAAATGCGGACGATGATGCAGTACCTGTTCCAGAGCATAAACTTCCGTGGCGACGCCACCTCCAAGCCTTACAAGGATCTGTTGCAGGGCATCGGTACCGAGGAGATCAGCCACGTCGAGCTGATCGGCACCACGATCGCCCGGCTGCTGGACGGCTCACCTGCCTATCAAGGCAAGAAGACCGATCCCGTCGACGAGCCGGGGGCAAAAGGGGCCACACCGCTCAAGATCGCTCTGGATACCAGCAACATCCACCACTACCTGGTTGGCGCGCAGGGAGCCCTGCCAGTCGATGCGGCTGGTAACCCGTGGAGCGGCTCCTACGTCTACAACAGCGGCAACCTGGTGCTCGATCTGCTCTACAACCTGATGCTGGAAGCCACCGGCCGGCTGCAGAAATGCCGGATCTATGAGATGACCGACAACAAGACGGCTCGCAGCACGATCTCTTACCTGATTGTTCGCGATCAGGCCCATGAGAACGCGTTCGCCAAGGCGCTGGAGACCCTCGGGGTCAACTGGGGTGCCGCATTGCCGATCCCGAAGACCAATGCCGAGCAGTTCCCTGAGGTCAAGAAGCTCTTGGACCAGGGCTTGAACAACCTGCAGTACACCTTCAGCGCCGACAACCTAAGCCAGGCCGACAAGCTGTTCCGCGGAGCCTCACCGTCCAATGACGGGGGCGAGCTGAAGACCGCGATCATGCCTGACGGCGTGCCGATTGAGATCGCGCCGGAGCGCCGGGAGGAGTTCTCTCCAGGGCTGGATGCCGAGTTACTCGAGATGATTCAGGTCACCGCTGAGCAGGAGCTCCGCAAGGTCGACGAACCGGGCAAGGGCTGAGCGAGCTAAGCGCGCCGACGGCATTTCCTATGGGACCCGACCGGTGCCGTAAGCATCATTAGGTCGGTCAGGTTCAAGCGCAGTCCTGTCCCATTTCGATACGGCACGACGAGGTGTCAGTCGCGCGTCGGCCAGCGCGGCCCGCGCCGCGTTCATGCCGCAAGCGCCATGCACGGCGCCGCCTGGATGCGCGGAGGACGAGGCGAGGTAAAGCCCGCGGATCGGCGTACTCGCGCGGCCCAGACCCGGGATTGGTCGGAAGATCAACTGCTGGTCAAGGGCCGCCGTTCCCCCGTTGATCGAGCCGCCTATCAGACTCGCGTTGCGACGCTCCATGTCCAGCGGTGTCAGGATGCGACGCGCCATAATGCGCTCTGAGAAGCCCGGTGCCCGCTGCTCGATGCGATCTTGCATCCGGTCGGCAAACTGCTCAGCCTCGTCGGCATCCCAGGTCCCCGTGAGATTTCCGCCTGCGTCGTTGAGGACCCGTTGCGGTACGTGTGTGTAGGCCCACAGTGACTCCGTACCCTCCGGCGACCGCGTGGGATCCGACGTGGTCATCTGCCCCACCAGCAGGAATGGGAGTTCTGGAACGTATCCAGCGCTGAGCTGAGCGAAGCCGATGACTAGCTCTTCATAGGAATCGCTGATATGAACCGTTCCCGGAGCGTACGGCGGCGGCCCGCTCCACGGCACTGGACCGCTGAGTGCCCAATCAACCTTCACAGTCGCAGGGTCGCGGCGGAAGCCGGCCATCTTGGCCCGCACCTTCGACGGCAGCTCATCGAAGGTGACCAGGCGGCCGTAGAGATGTTCGGCGGCTACATCGGCCAGCACCGCACGACGGGTCCGCACAAGTTGATCATGAACTGTTACGCCGACCGCGCGACCGTTGTCAACGCTGATCTTGGTCACCTCGGCGTTGCACACCACTGCTCCGCCCTGGGCGACGAAGCGGTCCCGCAGAGCGTCTGAGAGCTTGCCAGCACCGCCCTCGGGAACCGGGAACCCGACCGTCTGACCCAACATGATCAACAGCAGCCCGAGAAAGCCCGAACCTGCGCCGTCCAAGGATATGTCTCCGTGCAGGGCATTCCCGGAGATCAGCAATCGCACCGCCTGGCCGCCGAACTGCTGTTCGAGAATGGTTGCCGCAGGAGCCAGCATTTGGCGTACGAAGGACAGGCCACCTACTCGAGGCAATTTGATCATGGCCCGCAGCGCCGGGCCCAGCGGTGGAAAAGGCGTGACCAGGGCATCGACCAGACTCGGACCAATCCGCCGCCATTGATCATGAAGGGCGCGCCAAGCGTCGCCGTCTCCCGGATGCTCCTCGTCTAGCAGGTTCGCGGTGACATCGAGATCGCGGTGCAACATCACCCAGCGTCCGTTCGGAAGCGAATGCCCAACCACCGCAGGGGCATGTCGCCACCGCAGCCCGTAGTCCTCCAGGTGCAGGCCCTGGATGACCCGCGACGCAGCCGCCATCGGATAGAACGCACTAAAGGTGTCGGAGACGAAATCCGGATGCAATTCCCGATCACTGCGTACGGCGCCCCCAACATCTGGCTGAGCCTCCAGCAGCAGGGTGTCCCAGCCGGCATCGGCCAACCGGTTGGCGGCCACCAGCCCATTGGGACCGGCACCGATGACTACCGCATCCACCTCACGCGGCAGCGTCACGCCTTCACCTCCGGAAGGGCTCAGAGCACCGGCTTACCGCCGGTAACTGCGACCCGAGCGCCAGAGATGTAGCTGCCGTCGTCGGAGGCCAGCAGGACATAGACCGGCGCCAGTTCCTTGGGCTGGCCCGGCCGGCCGAGCGGGGTGTTCTCACCAAACTTCTCCACCTTCTCCGCCGGCATCGTCGCAGGGATCAAGGGTGTCCAAATCGGTCCCGGAGCGACGCTATTGACGCGAATGCCCTTCTCACCCAGCATTTGCGCCAGGCTGGCGCAGAAGTTCGCGATCGCTGCTTTGGTGGCGGCGTACGGCGCGAGCGTCGGATTCGGCATGTCGGAGTTCACCGACGAGCTGCCAATAATCGACGAGCCCTCCTTCATATGAGGGATCGCGGCCTTGCACAAATGAAACATTGCGCTGATGTTGGTGTCGATGGTGCGGTCCCACTCTTCATCGGAGACCTCGTCCAACGACTCGTGGGTCATTTGGAACGCGGCGTTGCTCACCAGGATGTCCACGCCGCCAAGCTCATCGACCGCGGTCTTGATGATGTCCCGGCAGTGCTGCGGATCTGCAACGTCGCCCTTCATCAGTACGGCGCGTCGACCGGCCCGCTCAACATAGCCTTGAGTGTCCTTGGCGTCGGACTCCTCACTGAGGTAAGAGATCAACACGTCGGCACCCTCTCGCGCGTACGCGATGGCTACGGCTCTGCCTATCCCCGAGTCGCCGCCGGTGATCACCGCGACTTTGTCGGTCAGCTTTCCACTGCCCTCATAGCTTTCCTCGCCGCAGTCCGGTACCGGCCTCATCTCCGACTGAACGCCAGGCACTTCTTGTTGCTGTGCGGGCTGGCTCATGGTTCCTCCTCTGTGCTCTGGTCGTGATCTTCTGCTGCTAAAGATCCAGGACTTCGTGGTGATCGGTTGTCAATAGAGCACCCCGCCTTCGCCATTCGCGATCTTGATCCTCACTTCATGGCTCAGGAGGAGCTGATCTGCGTGGCCGAGGTCCTGAAGCCCTCTGCTTGAACCGACTCGTCGGCAACGCGTACGCCATAGCGGTAGGCCAGTTTGCCACCCAGAAAACCGGACACCCCGATGACAGCGAGTCCGATGATGCTCAACACCAGCGGCCCAACGGGTGCAGAGTCCCAGCTATCCCGGGTATTGGAGCGCCAGAAGTAATCGACGAGAAAGATCACCAGTGCGGCGGAGTTCAGAATCGCGTGCAACCGGCCGATGCCAAACGCGGCGGTATGCCGCGGCAGGTTGAGCAGGTCAAGAACGCCGAAGATAGCGGCAGCGGCAGCGCCGATAACGCCGATAAGAATCAGCCACATCGAGCCAACGCTCCAGATTCGCGGCTCGGAGCTGCCGTAGGACGCAAGATCAAAGATGAATGAGCAAAACCAGGCTCCGATCGGCAGAGTCACCAGAATCGGATGGACCGGATGGCCGTAGCTACCGGCAAGCGCTGATCGCGGTTGTTTTGACTGCAATTGCCCGGCGTCCATGGAAAATCCTCCTTATCAATAGGCTCTGGATTTATACCCCAGATTTTCCATCGCCAAGCACTCTTCGGTCCGATAGCGTGATCGCCTCACGTGACCGAGCTCGGATGCCGTCCGGCATCAGCGGTTGTTTTTCGGCGGCCCAATCTGATGAGGGATCTCACGGCGAGGAAGACCACACCGCCTGCTAGGAGCCAGGGGCCGGCGACAATTATTGGATCCATCGTCTGATGCACCACATCAGCGCGATGCTTGCCGATGCGTGAGTCGACGCCATGCCGGCGAATCTCGGTCGTGACGCCTGTCTCGGTGATCGGATTATCTGGGTGAAAAGTCGCCAGAGAGCGGAGATGGCTTTCTGCCGCATCGACCCGGTCGGCCGCTATGAGGATGAGCCAATGCGCCGCCCGGCCCTCGCTGTAACGGCGATAGGCGAGCTTCCGCATTCCCCCGGACAGACCCTTTGGCGGACAGGAGGTGCCGAACACCGGGGTCAGGAACTTGTGCTCGATGGAGCGCTCACGTGGCCACTTCTCCGGTTGTCGCTCGGGGAAGTCCCAATGCGCACCAGTCGCAGCAGGGTCAAACCGCTCCTGCGGCACCGACGGCCGGTCCTTCGGGTCGAGATCGACTCCCCAGCCCGGTATCCGAGCTCGCAGTTCGTCGGTGCCTTCGGTGAGCGGCGGCTGTTCTGACGTGTAGGGCATGTGATCTTCCTTCTGGTTCAGTAACCGTTCGGCACGATCAGCGGCTTGATGCAGTCATCCAGCTTCGCCGAGAAGGTGTGGTACGCCTCGTTGATGTCGTCCAGCGGAAACCGGTGGGTGACGATCTCGCTGGGCTTCAGGTACCCGTTGCGAATGTGCTCGAACAGCCTGGGCCATTGCCGTTTGACCGGGCATTGGTTCATCCGCAGTGTGAGGCCCTTGTTCATGGCGTCGCCGAACTTGACAGCGCTGAACATGGGGCCGTACGCGCCCATGACCGAAACGGTGCCACCCTTGCGAACGGAGTCGATCGCCCAGTTCAGTGCGATCGGTGAGCCACCCTGGAGCTTCAGCTTGGCTGAGCTGATGTGCTGCATGAGGTTGCCATCGGCCTCGGCTCCTGCGGCGTCGATGGCTACGTCGCTTCCCAGATGATCAGTGATCTTCTTCATATGCACGACGATGTCGTCGTACTCAGTGAAGTTATACGTCTCGGCGTGAGCGAAACTACGTGCCTTGTCCAGCCGGTAGTTCAAGTGATCGATAACGATGACCCGTCCAGCACCCATGAACCAAGCCGACTTTGCCGCAAACAAGCCAATCGGGCCGGCGCCGAAGACAGCTACCACGTCACCTTCGGCAATATCAGCTAGCTGAGCGCCGAAGTAGCCGGTGGCCAGTGCGTCGGTGAGGAGCACAGCGTCCTCATCGTCCATCCATTCCGGAATCAAGCTAGGACCGACGTCGGCGAACGGCACTCGCACGTACTCGGCCTGCCCACCGTCGTAGCCACCGCAGGTATGTGAGTACCCGTAAATGCCGCCGACCGCTGTCGCGTTTGGGTTGACGTTGTGACAGTTGGAGTACAAGCCGCGAGCGCAGAAGTAGCACGAGCCGCAGTAGATATTGAACGGCACCATGACCCGGTCCCCGGGTTTGAGGTTCTGTACCGACGGGCCTACCTCGTGCACCACACCAATGAACTCATGGCCGAATGTCATGCCGACTCGCGTGTCGGGCATCATGCCGTGGTACAGATGCAGGTCAGACCCACAGATGGCAGCCAGCCTCACCTGGACAATTGCGTCGTTTGGGTGCTCCAACGCAGGAATGTCTTTTTCCTCGACGCGGATCTTGTACGGTCCGCGGTACACCATCGCCCGCATAGCGCCCTCCCGGCACAGTGAATCGCCATGTCGAGGTTCGGTGTACCCAGTGAGGCGTTATTTGACTCACCGCGCGGAACCTTCCGCTTCTCTGGCAAAGGACTTCAGCCGGCGCACTCGAAGCCGATCAGGAGCTAGTTACCATGCCAGCCACTGATCGCAACGGTTGGTTTGCTCCGGCCATCTGGTAGCTAGGTGACCGGCTGGCCGCCCGTGACGGCAAGCATCTCTGCGGTGATGTAGCTGGACTCTTGGGAGGCGAAGAAGACGTAGGCCGGCGCGACCTCCGCCGGTTGTCCAGCGCGTCCCAGTGGCGCGCTCTCGCCATGGCTCTGGGCCTTCTCGGTCGGCATAGTGGCCGGGATCAGCGGCGTCCAGATCGGGCCCGGCGCGACTGCGTTCACCCGGATGCCCTTCTCCGCCAGCTCCTGCGCAAGGGCCTTGGTGAAGTTGTGGATGCCGGCTTTGGTGGTGGCGTAGTCGAGCAGTTCCGGCGACGGGTTGACCGCCTGCACGGAGGAGGTGTTGATGATCGTGGCGCCCGCCTCCATGTGCGGAATCGCCTTCTTGCACAGCCAGAACATCGCGTACAGGTTGGTCTTCATCACCTGGTCGAACTGTTCGGTTGTGATGTCAGCGATCCCGCCCATTTGGGCCATCTGGTAGGCCGCGTTGTTGACCAAGACGTCGATGCCGCCCAGCTGCTCGACGGCGGTGTCGATGATCTTCTGGCAGGTCTCCTCGCTGCGGATATCGCCGGGGCAGCGGATGGCCTTGCGGCCCTCAGCCTCCACCAGGCTCGCAGTCTCGTCGGCGTCGGCTTCTTCGGCCTCAAGGTAGCTGAGCACAACGTCGGCGCCTTCCCGGGCGAAGGCCAAGGCGACGGCGCGGCCGATCCCGGAGTCCGCCCCAGTGATCACCGCTCGCTTGCCGGTGAGCCGACTGCTGCCGCGGTAGGAGTCCTCGCCATGGTCCGGCTTGTCGTGCATGGTCTTGGTCAGCCCGGGATGGGGTTGCTGCTGATCGGTGTGCTCGGGTTGGTCGTACTGCTCGGTGGGATCGATCTGATCGGTCTGGTCGTCCATGGTCGCTTCGGTACCCCGCCATTCGCGCAACAAACGCTGACTGGTCCCTGGCGGATTGGTCGGGGACGTGGGAACCTCGCCTATGGACGGTGTCGTGCTTGCGCGTGCTCACGGCGTGGCCAACTTGGTCGGTGGAATATGGCCGCTCCTGCACATCAGCAGCTTTGAGATGGTTTTCGGGCCCAAGACCGATCGGTGGCTGGTGAAGACGGTCGCCGGGTTACTGATGGTTAACGGGCTTACCCAGCTGACCACTTCGGCAACGGCCGACGGCGTCCGTCAGGCGCGCCGACTCGGCGTGGGTACCGCCGCTGTACTGGCGGCAATCGACCTGGTCTATGTGCCCGCCCGGCGGATCTCCAAGATGTACCTGGTTGATGCAGCTCTCGAAGTCGGCTGGATCGTTGCCTGGTGCCGGGTAGACAAGACCGCTCAGGGGGAATAGGAACCGTTCAGCTGGCCCTCCGTCAGGCCCGTGCGGACGCCGCTCCGGTCTTGCGGGCAAGGCCGGGGGGCACTCCTCAGCTCGACCCCTCCGCCGGTTGTCGGCCTATTCGGCGGACGGCACGTGGCTTCTCCTTGCTGGGCGAGGCGCTGACCAACGCGTTCACCCAGCTGGCCGGGACCGAGTTGTCGAGCAGGACGGACTTCAGGAACAAGGTGGCTGGGACAGCTAGTAAGGCACCAAGAGTGCCGAGAAGGTACGCCCAGAAGATCAGCGAGACAAAGGCAGCTGTGGCGCTGATTCCCACTGCGTCTCCAGTGAACCGTGGCTGAATGATGGTCTGAACCACCACGTTGATGACCGTGTAGACGGCCACCACGGCAATCGCGCTGCCCACCCCACCGTCAAGCAGAGCGATGAGGGCCGGCGGAATCACACCGAGGATGAAGCCAATGTTTGGAATGTAGTTGGTGACGAATGCCAGCACCCCCCAGGTGACGAAGAGAGGGACGCCGATGATCACCAGGCCGATTACGTCGAGGACCGCGACGATGAAGCCGAACACCGTGGTGACGATCCAATACTTTCGAACTCTGGTGGCGAAGTTGGCCAGGCCGTCGGCGATGTGCGGACGAGTCTCGCGAATCACTCCGAGTCGCTCGGGCATGCTTGCGGCGTCGAAGGCCAGGAATATGACCACTGTGACAATCAGAAGGAGTAGGGAGACCCCACCGCTGATCCCGCTCAGCAGGGCCTGAGCCGGGCCGGCCAAACTACTCAGCTGGACCGACGAGGCCAGTCGCTCCAGCTGCTCCTGCCCATAACCAAGCCGGGTGCTGAGGCTGAGGAGGTAGCTGAAGATCCGGTTGAATGCGTTCGCATACTCCGGCAGCGTCCCCACCAATCGGGCGATAGCGAACGCCACCGACCCCAGGATGAGCACCAGGAGCAGGTAGATCGTCAGCAGCGATGTCACGCTCGCCAGCCACGAAGGCCAGCGGCGCCGGACTAACAAGTTGCGCAGCGGGGCCACTGTGATCACCAAGGTGATGACAAGAAACAGCGGGGCGATGATGTTAGCCGCCGACCGCAGGCCGGCTCCGATAACGATGAGGCCGGCAACGATCAATATTGCGAAGAACGGCGGCCCTGGGCGCTGGCCCGCGACGGGCATGGGATCGGTCCTGGCCTGCGCGGTGACGGTCTTGCCTGACACGGTCGGTCTCCCATCGAAGGGTGGAGTGCTCTAGGTTCCCCGGTTCCTTACCCGGCACCTGCTGTTCTACCGCTGCTGCTCGCGCACGCCGAACTTGTCGAGGTTGTATGCCGCCGTTTTCCTGATCACCGCATACTCGGCGTTAAGCCTGGAGTTGCTGCCGTCGCCGGCGCCTGGGAAACTGTAATGCACATTCTCGAGCTAGACGATGCCAGCTGCCTGAGCCGGTAAGGCGATCAAGCTCAACGCAATTACTCCCTTGGTTCCCGCTGACGAGCCGGTGGCGGCCCGGGTCGAACCCAGTCCGCCATCGAGCGGTGTAGTTGGCGGAGTGGTCTTCCGGATAACGCTGGTCGTCACCTCCACCGGCGTTCTCAGCTGGTGGCGCCGCCTTGTGTTACGGATCATTCCTAACCGCGGCAGTCTGGCTTGCCACGGTTGGGCGAATGGTTATTTGCCGCGCCTGGTCAGCTTCTTCAAGATGCCCGCCTCGACAGCAACAGGGCGCTGCTGTTCACCGGCATAGGCACTGACGCCCACGAGGGCGCCGGTTATCGCGGGCACCGCCCATTGCAGCAGCTTCAGCTGAGTCTGAGCACGTGCCACGTCGGGCGGAGTTGCGGCGCTTGGCTCGGTGCCGGAGGACACCGGAACGCTGGTTTCCTGGGACACCTTGCGCCCAAGCACCCTGCTGTAGCCCGTGAGGCCCAAAGCGGCCGCAGTGAGGGCGGTCTTGATCACCGACATCGAAGCGACGCCGGACTGTGTCGCCAGCCGTTCCTTGTTGCCCAGCAGCTGGCCGACCGAACCCACAATGGTTGCTCCGATGGCAACGGCATTGATCGGCGTCCAGGCGTCCCAGCCGGTGTTGGCTACCCGGCCCGCGCTGCTGGGATCTGACGCCTGACCAGCGGCGCTGTTAAGCGCAACCGCGTTGGCCAACGTGCCGCCGAACCAGGCGGCCAGGCCGAGATCGTGCAGTAACCGTGAAGGAAAGTTCGGAACCACTAGTTCTCCTTATTTCGCTCGAATCTTCTGGGCTCGGGTACCCGCCGCCCGGATGATCAAACAAGGTCAGCGGACCGGCACCGGCAGCCGGCGACCCAGACTGCGAATCCGCGAG
>DATEWO010000497.1:0-3915 GCA_035257925.1 Propionibacteriaceae bacterium
GGAGCCGAATGCGATGGCAACGCTGCCGATCGAAATGGGGATGATCGCCGAGGTCATCCCCTGCTTCTTCAGCGCCTCGTGCAGCTCGACTGCAGCGAGCACCAGGGCCACCGCGACCAGGGCAACAAAGGCAGGCTTGAAATACACCAGGCTGAGCACGACGTACGCGCCAAGTCCGACACCGATGCCGATGGCGGCCGGCAGATTACGGCCGGCGCGGCCCTGGGTCTTCGCCGGCGCGGCCGGTGGCTCACTCATCAGATTTGACTCTTGCTGCGAGCGTCGGCAATCGCGCGAGCAGCACCTCAAACTTCAAGCAGTTCAGCTTCCTTGTGCTTGAGAACCTCATCGATCTCATCGACATGCTTTCGCGTGGTCGCGTCGAGCTGTTTCTCCGCTCGCACCACCTCGTCTTCACCGACTTCCTTGTCTTTGACCATCTTGTCCAAGGCCTCCTTGGCCGTACGGCGCGCGCCTCGGACTGAGATCCTGGCGTCTTCGGCTTTGTGCCTGGCCAGCTTGATGTACTCCTTGCGCCGCTCCTCGGTGAGCTCGGGAAGCGTCACTCGGATTGTGGTGCCGTCATTGGAAGGATTGACCCCGAGATCGGAGTTGCGGATCGACTTCTCAATGCTGGCCATCGAGGACTTGTCGTAGGGGCTGATCAGTACGACACGTGCGTCCTGCACATGGAATGTGGCAAGTTGCTGCAGCGGTGTTGGCGAGCCGTAATAGTCAGCGGTCAGCTTGGCGAAGATCGCGGGATGGGCCCGACCGGTACGAATGGCTGCGAACTCCTCCTTGGTGTACTCGACTGCATTCGCCATCTTGATGTCGGCTTCGCGCAGGATGTCGGCGATCACAGCTGTTCTTCTCCTTAGGCGTGGACGATCGTTCCGATCTTCTCACCCGACACCACGCGGACGATGGTGCCGTCGGTGTCCAGGCTGAAAAAGATCAATGGGAGCTTGTAATCGCGCGCCATGCTGATCGCGGTCGCGTCGGCAACCTTGAGATTGCGCGCCAGGTACTCGTCATAGGTCAGCTCGTCGAACTTGATGGCGTCAGAGTGCTTGCGGGGATCGGCCGAATACACCCCATCAACACCTTGCTTGCCCATCAGCAGCACCTCGGCGCTGATCTCGAGGGCCCGCTGAGCGGCCACGGTGTCAGTGGAGAAATAGGGCATGCCAGAGCCAGCGCCGAAGATGACGACCCGACCCTTCTCAAGATGCCGCTCGGCGCGGCGGGGTATGTACGGCTCCGCCACTTGTCCCATGGTGATGGCGGTCTGGACCCGCGTTTGAACCCCGACCTTTTCCAGGAAATCTTGCAGGGCCAGGCAGTTCATCACTGTGCCGAGCATGCCCATGTAGTCCGCTCGATCGCGTTCCATCCCGTGCTGCTGCAGCTCGGCGCCGCGAAAGAAATTGCCGCCGCCAACCACGACCGCCACCTGCACGCCCATCTGGACCACAATGCCGATCTGCTTGGCGAGTCCCGCCACGACATCGGGGTCCACGCCGAGCTTGCCGCCACCGAAGACCTCACCCGAGAGCTTCAACATCACGCGCTTGTACGGACCGTTCACCCGCGGGTTCCTCTCTGCTCGGTGGGAACTGCTACTGCGCGCCGGCCGCCTCAAAGCGTACGAACCGCAGGACCTTGATGCCTGCCTCGTCAAGCTGCTTGCCGAACGGGACCTTGTTATCAGTGACCGAGGGCTGATCGAGCAGCGCGACGTCCTTGAAGTACGCGTTCACCCGGCCCTCGACAATCTTGGAAACAGCTTGCTCAGGCTTGCCCTCGTCCCTGGCCGCTGCCTCAGCTATCCGCCGTTCGTTCTCGACGAGTTCGGTCGGAACGTCGTCCCGGCTGAGGTACTGAGGGCGCATCGCAGCAACTTGCATAGCGGCGCCGCGAGCGGCGGACTCGTTCGATCCCTCGTACTGGACCAGCACGCCCACCTGCGGCGGAAGGTCCGACGCTCGACGATGCAGATAGACCGCTGTCTTGCCGTCGAAGTAGGCCGCGGCGCTCACTTCGAGCTTCTCGCCAATCTTGACTGCCAGCTCCTCAACAGCCTCACCAACAGTCTGGCCCGAGGGCAAGACCGCGGCATTGGCCGCCTCGACACTGTTGGCCTTGCTCGCCGCTACCGCTTTCACGGCATCGGCGGCAAGCGCCTGGAACGACTCGTTCTTGGCGACAAAGTCGGTCTCAGCCCCAAGCTGGAGCAGAGCCCCATCGATGGACGCCACTAGCCCGTTCGGTGCAGACCGCTCAGCGCTCCGCTTGGCCGCTTTGGCCTGGCCGCTGACACGCAGGATTTCGACTGCCTTGTCGTAATCGCCATCGGCTTCGGTCAGTGCCCTCTTGCAGTCCATCATCCCGACGCCCGTGGCGTCGCGGAGTTTCTTCACTTCAGCAGCGGAGATCGTTGCCATGAGTTGCGTAGTCCTCGGTTCTTCTCAATGTTTCTTCTCAATATGGGCGGGTTGGGTCAGCTGTGGGTCGACCCTTTATCGGGGTCGTAGGTGTTTTCCGGATCCAGATTGTCCGACTGGAGCTCCAGGTCGAGCTCCTTGTCCGCTTCCTCCTCGGCTTCGACTGCTGCCTCCTCGGGCTGCTCCTCGCCTGGCACCGGGGCTACGTCGGACGCGGGTGTGTCATGCGGCGTCGCTGGTGCCGGTTCCTGACTGGCGCCGAGCAGCTCGAGCTCCCAGTCCGGCATCGGCTCAAGCTCCGCTTCTGTCCCGGTCTGCGCTCCGGAGCGCGCCATTAGACCTTCGGCGACGGCATCGGCGAGCACTCGAGTGAGCAATGAGACTGAGCGAATTGCGTCGTCGTTGCCTGGGATCGCAAAGTCGACCTCGTCGGGGTCGCAGTTGGTGTCGAGGATGGCAATCACCGGAATCCGCAGCTTGCGAGCTTCGTCGACGGCCAGGTGCTCCTTCTTGGTGTCGACGATCCAGACCGCCTGAGGAGTCCTCGTCATGTCCCGGATGCCGCCCAAGGTGCGTTCCAGCTTCTCCTTCTCCCGGCGTAGACCGAGGAGCTCTTTCTTCGTCAGGCCGGAGGCGGCAACGTCATCGAGGTCCAGACCCTCCAGCTCCTTGAGTCGCTGAATGCGCTTGATGACCGTATGGAAGTTGGTCAGCATGCCGCCTAACCAGCGCTGGTTCACGTACGGCATGCCGACCCGGGTCGCCTGCTCGGCGATTGCCTCTTGGGCCTGCTTCTTGGTCCCGACGAAGAGCACCTGGCCGCCACGGGCAACGGTGTCCTTGACGAACGCGTACGCGCGGTCGATGTAGGTCAGCGACTGCTGAAGATCGATGATGTAGATGCCGTTGCGTTCAGTGAAGATGAATCGCTTCATCTTCGGATTCCAACGGCGGGTCTGGTGTCCGAAGTGGACACCGCTCTCCAAGAGCTGTCGTGTGGTGACGACGGCCATGGCCGCGTTCCTTCCTTGCCGGCACGTGCGATCACCGGCGTACGGTTGTTCAGCACCGAACTCTTCGGCGCTGCCTGATGCTTGCGCGACACGCACTCGACCTGATTCTCGGCAGGTCGAGACCGAATGTGCCGCCCGGACCGCTGACCGGTACGCGAGCATGCGAAGTCAGACCTGATGGCAGATCTGCACCGGTGAGTCTATGCGACGGTTGGCGCTCACGCACCTCGTTGAGCCGCCGCGCAGTAGATGCCTCTCGGTACAGCCGTCCACAGATGAGCAGTGCCTTCGACCGTCATCCACAGATTTGCCACAGCCTGCACAATTCTGGCCGGCGTCCAGAGACTGCCGCTGTGCCAGTGCTCCGTCGAGACTTTCAGGTGGCGGCCTTCTTGGCGGTCTGCCTCAGCGTGCTCGCCGTTCCGGGTCCTGCCGTGGCGGCTCCGCGGTTGCCG
>DATEWO010000498.1:0-5169 GCA_035257925.1 Propionibacteriaceae bacterium
GCGAGCTTCTCGACAGTGGTGTCGGAGCGAATTCCCTCGTCGCGCGCCAGCTCAGTGTCGGGAACGGCCGTGACCAGGTCGTCGTAGAAGCCGTCGTCCCAGGCCTGCGCGGCAAGCTGGTGCGAGCGGTAGGCGAAGGCGTCCTGCCGCTCACGGGAGATGTCGAACTTCTCCTGTAGCTGTTCGTTGGACTCACCGAGCGATACCGTCCACTCGGCCGGCATACGCTTATTGATCAACCGCCAGCCGAGCGTGGTGGAGACCGCCGTCAGGTCACCGGCAGGGAACGGCCGGTCCGGTTTCATGATCACCCAGGGCGACCGGGTCATCGACTCTGCGCCGCCGGCGATAATGATCTCCGCGTCCTGGGTCTCGATGCTGCGGGATGCGATCATGGCCGCGTCCAGGCTGGAGCCGCAGAGCCGGTTGATCGTCGTTGCCGGCACGGTCACGGGCAGCCCGGCTAGCAGGCCGGCCATCCGGCCGAGATTCCGGTTGTCCTCCCCGGCGCCATTGGCATTGCCGAAGATCACCTCGTCAACCGCGGCGGCCGGGAGTCGGGTGTTGCGTTCCAACAGGGCGGCGATCACGTATGAGGCCAGGTCATCAGGACGGACGCCGGCCAGGGCGCCGTCGAACCGGCCGAACCGGGTGCGTACCGCGTCGTACAGATAGGCGGCCGTCATGATCACGATCTTGCTACGGCGTCCGGCGCGAACCGTCTGTGCTAGATGCGGAAGAACATGCCGAGGAACCGGTCGGCCAGATCCTTCTCACCACGGACCGTTCCACCGTTGAAGCGTCCGAACGCGGTGAGGACGAAACTGCCGGGATCAAACTCTACGACCGCTGGAAGATCGCTGACGTCGCCCTGTTCGTATGTCATGCCGTCCGAGGACACACTGATCCGGTTGTCACCAGCATTGGGTCCGGTGGTGACGCGGACTCCGATCTGGAACGGCTCGGTGTCCTGAGTAGCACGCATCGTGCCTGCCCAGATGCCAAACATGAACGGCACCAGCAGGTCCGCCACATCGCTGTGCAGGCCGTGTTCACGTCCGGTGCCTTCGCGAATGTCCCAGGAGTGGATTCCGTAATCCATCAACTGAAATGCCGGGTAGAAGAACGCCGGTACCGGGCCCATGTAGAAGTGCGGAACCATCAGCCCTGTCCAGTCCTCCGGCGTCAGGGCATCGAAAATGCCCATCATCTTGTCGAAGTCGCTGCGCAGTCTGTCGACCATCTCTTTTTGGGGCAGGTCGCGGAACGACTTGCCCTGCTCCTCGGCGCGTTTCGCCATGCCGACCAACCCATAGGCGGGCTCCACCTCGGTGTGACTACGGGCGGCATCGAACCCCTCGAAGTAGGTTTCCGTGGTGTCGACGATGTGCCCGACGATGTCGCGCACCTCCCACTCCGGACATGCCGTGTCAGCTGTCCATGTCTCCGGCTCTTCCGCCAATGTGAAGAAGCCTTCGGCCTGGTCTCGTACGACGCGAAGGACCGTGTCTTTGCCGTCGTAGGTCATGGCATTCCAACTCATCGCTTACTTCCTCCTCACGCCGAGCGCGTAGTGCAAACCCGGATGTTCGCATAGCGAACAAACGTGCGCATATCATCAGGCTTTAAGCGTCCCGCTGTCGCAGAACGCTTGTCAATGTTGAGGAGCGCGGTTGCTGTGGTCGAGTCCGTTCAGCGTCCAGCGAGCTTCGTACACTCCCTGGAACGCGGCCTTGCGGTGATCCGCTGCTTCTCAGCCGAACGGCCACGACTTACCTTGTCAGAGGTGGCACGTCAGACCGGGCTCTCTCGAGCCGCCGTCCGACGTTCGTTGATCACGTTGCAGGCGCTGGGGTACGTCGGCAGCGAGGAGCGGCAGTTCTATCTGACTCCGCGCGTGTTGACCCTTGGTTATGCGTACCTGTCGTCGCTGTCCGTCGCTGATGTGGCACAAAGCCATCTCACCGACCTCGCCAATGAGGTGCACGAGTCCTGCTCGGCTTCGGTACTGGATGGTTTCGACATCGTCTACGTGGCGCGCGCGGCCACCAAACGCATCATGACCATTTCGTTGTCGGTGGGCACCCGGCTGCCGGCCCACGCGACGTCCATGGGCCGCGTGCTCCTTGCAGCCCTGCGAGACGACCGTTTGGATGCCTACCTTGACACGGCAACGCTTGCGCGACTGACTGAGCGCACGATTGTCGATCCTGACCGGCTACGCGGCGAAGTGGAGCGGACTCGCGCTCGCGGATGGGGCTTGGTTGACCAGGAACTCGAGGACGGCGTCCGATCCATTGCTGTCCCGATACACGATGCTGCCGGCCGGGTTGTGGCTGCGGTGAACACCAGCGCTCATGCGACGAGGGTGCCGTTGGCCACCCTCCAGAGGTCCTTCCTCCCCAAGCTTCGAGACTGCGCGGCATCGATTGACGCCGAGCTTCGGGCGGTGCGGTGATTGGGAGGCCTCACCCCAAGCAGGTGAGGCCAACCGCAACTGTTGGGAGGATCATGGGTGCATGGCGGAGCCGGATCGTGGAACCTCGTCGGGACGCACCGTGCCCGCCGCGGTAGACGCGGCGGTGGGTGTGGCGGCGGCCGCGACCAGTGCAGCCGCGTCGGTCACGCGTCTCTTCGCCCGGGCTGCCGCGCCCGTCGGGCGGCTGGTCATGCATCCTCCCCTCCTGAAGGAGAGTCTGCATCCGGCCCGTGTCGTCGAAGCCTTCGCGGATCGGGGCCATCTTGCGCGCACATCGGCGAATGCCGACCTGAATCAGATCATCGCTGCTGTTGTTCCGCCTGTGGTCGAGGAGGTACTCGACAGCCTGGACCTCACGGCACTGGTGCAGGAGCGCGTCGACATTGATGCGCTGGTCTCGACCGTCGACATCGCTGCAGTTGTCGACCGCATGGACATCGACGCGATCGTGAGCCAAGTGGACATCGACGGGATGCTGCGTCAGGTGGATATTGACGCGATTGTGAGCAAGGTGGACATTGATGCGATCATGCGCCAGGTGGACATCGACGCGATAGCGCGCCAGGTGGACATTGACGCCATCGTGTCGCAGGTCGACATCGATGCGATCGCCAAACGCATCGACATGGACGCCATAGTGGAACGGATCGACGTAGATGCCATCGTCAGCCGAGTGGACGTCGACGCGATCGTGCGGCGCCTCGACCTCGTGGCATTAGCCGAGGAGGTCGTGAACGGCATCGACCTGCCAGAGATCATCCGCGAGTCGACCGGATCGATGGCCTCCGACGTGGTCCGTGACGCGCGGATGCAGGGCATAGACGCCGACGTGGCGATCGCCCGTGTCGTTGACCGCATCATCCGACGACGCCGTGCGCGGCTAACGGATGCACCGGGTGAACCCGAGTCAGGCAAGCGAGCCGGGCCACCCGGGTCAACCGAGCCAGCTCAGACGCCGCCGGCGCTACCCGCTCAGGCCGAACCGCCCAAGGAACTGCCGCCGCCATGAGTGCCCACGTAGACCCAATACCACGCGAGGCGAGGCCCTTCCAGGGCCACCGCGCGGGGCTCGTGACACGGATCGCCGCAGCAGCCATCGACCTCGGCATCGTCATCATTGCTCTGGGCGTGGGCTACGTCGGCGTCGCGGCACTTACCTTCTTGTTCGATCCCCGCAGCTTCACCGCTCCGAGACCGTCGCCTGGGTTGGTGTACGCCGCCGGTTGCTTGCTGCTCATCGTCTATCTCGGGGTGAGCTGGCGGGGAAGCGGTCGCACCTATGGCAACCACGTGATGGGGTTGCGCGTGGTCAACCGCAAGGGCCAACGCCTACATCCCCTTGTTTCCCTCCTCCGTGCGGCCCTTTATGTCATCTTTCCGATCGGACTGCTCTGGGTGCTGGTCAGTCGCCATAACCGCTCATTGCAGGATCTCATCGTGCGTACGTCTGTCATCTACGACTGGGACGTCCGCCCGCTGCCGCACCCTCCGGAGCCGACCCGGACCTGAGGCGGCATGCCAGATTGCGTCTGCAAATTCGGTGTCGCCGAGGGGGTGGGTGCCGGTGTTGTTGACGAGGTAGGTGCGTTTGTGGGGTGATCGCCATAGCCAGGTGCCGGGTTCGGGTTGTCGGACTTGCCAGCCGCCGTGGGTTTTCATTCGGTGGTGGCGGCGTGTGTGGGGTCCGAGGTTGCCGATGCTGGTTTGGCCGGGTGGTCCGCCGCGGTCGGGGTGGAGGTAGGCGATGGTGTGATCGATATCGATGGATCGGTTCACCGCTGCGGCGTAGGGGAACACGTCGGCAGGCTGGCGGAGCAGTAGCTGTTCGCGGAGGCTGCCAGGAATCTCGTAGGCATCGATGGGGGTGTGGCCGGCGGGCAGGTCGATCACCGGCTTCAAGTTGATCTGGCAGTGTCCACCGAGTAGCGTCCGCAGCCGGCCGAGCAGCACCGGTCCGACGTCTTCGACCCGGGTGACACCAGCGCTGGCGGTGAGGGCTTCGCCGCTGAGATGCACATAGACCACCGCGCGGGGCCGGGCCCGGTCCGGATCGATTGGTGGCGGGGTGAGTTGCAGCGATCGATGGCTGCGGTTTGAAAACCCAGCATCAACCGATGCCGGGTCAGAAGGCTCAGCATCTGAAGGCTCAGCTTCAGAGGGTTCAAGATCGCCGGATTCAAGCTCGGATGGTTCGGCTGGCCCGTCCCAGTTGTCGTGTTGGTGTTGGTAGAGCAGTTGCAGGGCTTGGGCGGGTTGGGCGAGGATGCCGATGGCTTTGGAGCGGCGCACCTCCACTTCATCGGTGTCGCCTTGGTTGGCGAGGATGTCGGCGATCCGGTCGATGGTGGCTTTGAACCAGATGGCATCACCGGCGGCTGCTCGGGCGATGATGAGTTTCAGTCCGTGTTCGGAGTTGCGGCTGAGCCGGACGAAGCGTTGCTGCGCGGCAGCGGCTGCTTGTTGTTCGGCACCGGCTGGGTCGGCGTGGTAGATGGCTGCTTCCAGCAGGGTTTGCAGCCGGCTCCACGGCACCGCGCCAAGCGATGGCGCGAGGTGGTGGTCTACCGAGGCTGCCTGTTCCACAGTTAAGTGGCGGGTGGCGTTGGCGATGTGTCGGGCTTGGTAGGCCGGCACCTGCCCTTCTTGAGCAGCTGCCCAGATCTGGGGCAGCCGGTGCCGCAGGTCCAGGG
>DATEWO010000499.1:0-5523 GCA_035257925.1 Propionibacteriaceae bacterium
ACCTGTTGATCTCTCGCGTACGCACGGCCATAGGCTGACTGTAAACCGCCGATCGTCGTCGGCGCTCTGCAGCGCCGCTCTGGCGGGGATCGATGTTCGCGCGGCACCCAGCGAACATCGCAGCGAGCGGAGCGAGTAACAAAACAGAGCGCGCGATGCGCGAGCAGAGCAAGGACAACAGTGTGAGTGATCTTGATACGCGACCACAGGAGTACCTGTGTACGGGTCGCCCCGACGGCGGGCCAGAGGAACTGCTGCTGACGGCTCGTCGGGTCTATCTGGGCAAGACCACCGAAGTGGCACGCGCCCTACCGGACAAGCAGATTCGAATGATCGGGGCATGGTGCTTTCTTGATCATTACGGGCCGGAAGACGTCAGCGGCACACCGGGCATGCAGGTCTGGGCGCATCCGCACACCGGCCTGCAGACGGTCACCTGGTTGCTTGACGGCGAGGTTGAGCATCGCGACAGTCTCGGCTCCCGGGCGACGGTACGGCCGGGCGAGCTCAACATCATGACCGCCGGACACGGCATCGTGCACAGTGAGATCTCTCAGCCGGACAAGCCGCCGATGCTGCACGGGGTGCAACTCTGGGTGGCGCTGCCGGATACCGTGCGCGATCTCGCTCCGGCGTTCCAGAGCTACGCCGACCTGCCAGACCTGCTTCTGCCGGGAGTTCGCGGCAAAGTGCTGATCGGTGACATCGCCGATGTGAGCTCACCGGCGTTGGGTTACTCCCCGCTCTGCGGCGCAGATCTGCAACTGGATGCCGGCGCCGATGTCGTTCTCGCTGTCGAGGAAGGGTTCGAGTACGGAATCTTTGCGGTTGCGGGTTCAGTCGTCGTGGAGTCGACGACAGTCGGCGTCGATCAACTGCTCTATCTTGGCCTCAACCGGCGAAGCCTCCGGCTACGGAGTGAGCAGCGAAGCCGGGTGATCATGCTCGGAGGGCGGCCCTTCACCGAGGACATCGTGATGTGGTGGAACTTCATCGGCCGAAGCCATCAGGAGATCGTGGACTTCCGATCGGCTTGGGAGGAGCGGCACGCTCGATTCCCACCCATTGTGAGCCGCTCGGAGAAGGTGATGGAGGCGCCGCCGATGCCGACGGTTCAGCTCAAACCACGTCCGCGACGGAGCCGATCGGAGTGAATCCGGTACTGGCTCTGCGGGAGATCGGATACTTGCTGGAACGCTCACGCGCCGATACCTATCGGGTGCGTGCCTACCGTGGCGCCGCAGACGTCGTCTTACAGATGTCGGAGGAGGAACGCCGCCACCATCAACAGCAGCGCAGCTGGGCGAAAGTGTCCGGGGTTGGCCCGAAGACGGCAACGGTGATTACGCAGGCATTGGATGGGCAGGTGCCCGACTACCTGCAGAAGCTTCGCGAGGAGAGACAACCGCTTGTCGACGGCGGCCTGAATATGCGCGCCGCTATGAAAGGTGACCTGCACTGTCACTCGTCCTGGTCAGACGGCGGCAGCCCGCTCGAGGAAATGATGATCACCGCACAGGCGCTCGGCCACGAATACTGCGCGATTACCGATCACTCACCGCGACTGCAGGTGGCGCGCGGGTTGAGCGCGGATCGGTTACGCCAGCAAATGGCCGTGGTAGCGGATCTCAACGACGCCATGGCGCCGTTTCGCTGCCTGCGCGGCATAGAGGTCGACATCCTCGAGGATGGTGGTCTCGATCAAGACGACGAGCTGCTGGCGGAACTTGATGTTGTCGTCTCGAGCGTCCACTCCAAGCTCCGCTCTGATTCGGAGACAATGACACATCGCATGGTCGGCGGGATCGCCAATCCGCGGACCAATATCTTGGGTCACTGCACGGGTCGGCTGATTCAGGGAGAACGGGGCCTCCGGCCGCCGTCGGTCTTCGACGCTGAAGTGGTGTTCGAGGCTTGCCGGACCTTCAACGTGGCTGTCGAAATCAATTCACGTCCTGAGCGACGTGACCCACCAACCAGGCTGTTGACAATGGCAATGGAGATGGACTGTCTGTTTTCCATCGACACGGATGCGCACGCGCCGGGACAGCTCGAGTTCCAGATCTACGGCTGCCAGCGCGCCGAGGAGTTGGGACTGGATGCCGATCGGGTGATTAACACGTGGCCGGCCGACAAGCTGCTGGCTTGGTGCGCGAAAGCCTGACGGCCGCCGATCCAGACGCCGCGGAGGTCTGCCTAGTTTCCTGACGGTCTGCATGGGTTGCTACCTATGCAGACCGGCCGCAACCCACGTTCACGTAGGTTGCGGGCAGCAGCAGTGGTGGTCTGGGGTTCGTCTTGCCGTGGGAAAGTGGGGCTCATGGGCCTGTATGAGGTCAGCCGGCTACGTGACATCGAGACTCGGTCGATCAGTGCCGAGAACCCAGACGGAGCCCCGGCCGGCGGCGCCCGAGCGACTGCTGGCACCGGAGCGGACGCTGCTCGCGATCTGGGTATCGGGTGGAAGATCTCCCCGTCGGTCAGCATCGAAGCCGGCGCGGAGCGGGAGCTCGCCGTGATCAGCGGGTCGGGTGTGATCACCCACATCTGGTTGACGACCGCTCGCGACCATTGGCGAACCATGATCTTGCGGGCCTGGTGGGACGAATCTGACGAGCCGGCGATCGAGGTCCCGCTCGGCGACTTCTTCTGCCAAGGGTGGGGTCGGTTCGCCCAGGTGTCATCGGCGGTGATCGCGGTCAACCCCAACGGTGGGTTCAACTCGTACTGGCCAATGCCGTTCGCGAATAGCGCACGGATCAGCATCGAGAATCGCTCCGGCCGACCGGCAGTGGTCTATTACCAGATCACCTACGAATTCGGGGCAGATACCAGCGAACTGGGCTACCTGCATGCCCAATTTCGGCGCAGCAACCCAGTGCTGCGTGGGCAGACGCATCCGATCCTCGATCGGATCGACGGCCGTGGGCAGTATGTGGGCAGCTATTTCGCGTGGGGGGTCAACTCACCCGGGTGGTGGGGTGAGGGAGAGATCAAGTTCTATCTCGACGGCGACCAGGAGTTTCCGACGATCGCGGGCACCGGAACCGAGGACTACTTCGGCGGCGCATGGAACTTCGACGTCCCTCCGCGCGGATACACCGAGTTCAGTACGCCATACCTCGGGATGCCGCAAGTACTGCGCCCGGACGGGCTGTACGCCAGCCAGCAACGTTTCGGGCTCTACCGCTGGCATCTGATGGACCCGATCTACTTCGCTCGTGATGTGCGAGTCGACATTCAGGTTCTCGGCTGGCGGCCGGACGGGCGCTACCGCCAGCGCAGCGACGACGTGGCCTCGACGTGCTGGTTTTATCTTGACCGGCCCGCTGCCGCCCGGCCTGAACTGCCGCCTGTCGAGGCGCTCGAGGTGGACGGTCTACCGACGACGTGAAGCTGCGCCACGCTCGGCTTTCGCCGCACAGGTCTCCCACTCAGCTGGATCGGTGGTAGAGGGTCCGGACGATATCTTCGATCGCCGGTTCCTCCAGGGTCAGGTCGCGTACCTCCACCTGCGCCGACACTTCCGCGAGCACACGGGCAGCCGTAGTCAGCTGCGGCGAGAACGCCAGCCGCTGCCGTATGCCATTGAGCTCGCTGCCGATGTGCTTGGCGTCGGCGACTTGAAGCGGAGCGGTCGGTTCCCACAGGTCGACGACCAGCACACGCTGCAGCGCCACCCGCACCGCCAGATCGGCGAGTGTCCCGTCGTAAACCAAGCGGCCATGGTCGACGACCAGAACTCGCTCACATAGCCGCTCGATGTCGCTCATGTCGTGCGTCGTCAGCAGGAGTGTGGTGCCCTGAGCCTGACGCTCGCCGATGAGAAACTGTCGCAGCCGTTCCTTGCTGATCATGTCAAGGCCGATGGTCGGCTCGTCCAGCACCAGCAACCGTGGCGCGTGCACCAGGGCAGCGGCGACCTCGCCGCGCATCCGCTCGCCGAGGGACAGCTGGCGTACCGGAGTGCTGAGCAGCCCGGTTAGCCCGAGTTCGACGACCAGCTGATCGGTCCGCGAGCGGGCTGCTGACGGGTCGAGCCGGTGGATCGCCGCCAGAATCCGGAAGGAGTCGCGCAACGGCAGGTCCCACCACAGCTGGCTGCGCTGACCAAAGACGACGCCGAGGTCGCGAGCCAGGGCGCGGCGGTTGGGGACCGGGTCCAGACCACACGTTCGTACCTGACCCGACGTCGGCACCAAGATGCCGGTCAGCATCTTGATCGTTGTCGACTTGCCGGCGCCGTTGGCACCGATGTACCCACAGGACTGACCAGCCTCGATGGTGGCGGTGATCCCGTCGACGGCATGCACCACGCGCCTGGTCCGGCGTACTCGCCCGGCCTTGTCGCGGACGACGAACGACCGGTGCAGGTCGGTCATCTGGATGATCGGCTCGGACATCTTGCCGATCAGCCTCCTGCTCCGGTGAATCGGCGAATGCCGGCACGCCAGACGAGCAGTGAGAACAGCCAGATCCAGACGGCGAACAGGGGCGCCAGCCAGCCCAGCCAGCTGGGGAGCAGCGCCGGCCCGGGCAGCCGCAAGATCAACATCGCCGGCAGGTAGGCGACAACGGTGGCCGGGATGACGAAGGTGAACAGCACTCGGATCGGCAGCAGCAGGGTGCTGCCGGGAATCTGCCCGGCATACGCGCCCCCGTAGACGAATGCGTTGGTGAACTCGGCTCCATCAACCAGCCAGAACTGCAGCCCGCCAGCCAGCGCGAACAGCGCCCCGTAGATGGCGGCACCTACGAAAGGGGTGATGATCAACAGGTAGACAGTTCGGGTGTCCACGACGAGGTCGGCCTGGATCAGCACAACCGCCCCGACGAGCAGAGCGAACACCATCCGACCTGCCCGCCGCAGCTGGAAGTCGGCGCTCACCAGTTGGGCCATAAGCGGGAGCGGTCGGACCAGGAACGCCTCCAGCTTGCCCTCGCGCAGGTAGCGGTTGATCTGATCGAGCTGTCCGAAGACCAGATCGGCCAGCGAGAACGCTGTGTTGGCCAGCGCGAAGACCAGGGCGACCTGGATCAGGGTAAGTCCGCCAAGTGTCGGCACCGTGGCCAACAACACGTACAGCTCGGTGAACTCCAGCGCACCGATGGCAAAGGCGGTCAGCGCGTTGACCACGAAGCTCGACCGGTAGGCCAGCTGGGCACGGACCCGCGATCCGACCAAGATCGCGTAGCTCTGCCGCAGCGAGAGCATCGGGTCAGCCACCTTGCACCACCAGCCTCCGGGTCGCTCGCCAGAGCACTACGCGGGTGAGGACCACCAAGCCGATCATCCAGCTCATTTGGCTGGCGATCACCTGCCACGCTGCCGCGCCGACCACCCGACCGGACATGACATCGATCGGGGCCTTGAACATGGCCGGAAACGGGGATGCGAAGGCCACGGTTTGCAGCCATCCGGGGAAGACGTGCACCGGCAGGTAGAAGCCGCTGAGCAGTCCCAGCACCAAGCTGTAGAGGTTGAGGAAGCCTTGGACGTCGCAACCGCGATCTCGCCGGTGC
>DATEWO010000500.1:0-7964 GCA_035257925.1 Propionibacteriaceae bacterium
CAATTTGATCTTCGTCCCCGCCGATGAGCGGGCTGGCCTCCAGAGTCGCCCACTGACCGCGCGCATCTCGCACTCTGGTCCGAAAGCCGCCCGAAGAGGCTGCCCGCGCACCCATCGCCATGACCTGCATCATCAGCATGAACCGGCCAGGTGCGATCTGATCAAGCCGCTCCCGCCATTCCTGACCTGCCGGTGTAGCCGCGCGAAGCTCCCCGCTTGGACCGACGACAACGATCGCCGGCTGACCTACGGACATTGAGCCGCCGGCCTCAGTACGCACCGCCAACCGCGTCGCGCCGGCGATGGCCGGCGCCACTGCGGCAAGGAAGTCTGTTTCGCGATCGCTGAAGTCACGGCCCGCTCGTACCATGCCGACAGCTCCCCAGCAGGCACCGTCAGCAACGAAGAGCACGCGAAGTTCCCGATCAACACCCAACGGCCGCCACACGCTGTTGAACCTGGAGCTTCGATTGCGGTCCCGGTGGGGCAGGTCAGATAACCTGGCCATGCGCTCCCTGCGACGGGCCAAGCGAGCAAATGTGTTCGGTTCGTCGGATGAGTACTCGGACTCGGCAAGCCGTTGCTCGTACTCGGGCGAGAGTCGGGCCCCGGTCATGGTGCTGATCACCAGTGTTTCCGGGTCGATGGTTGCCAAGCACATTAGCTCGGTGCCGACCGTGTCGGCGATCAGCCGGATGGCTTCGGTGTGCAGGTCGCTCACGCCGAGTCCGGACGCGGCGAGCGCCGCAATGTCTCGGCGAGCGCGGTAGCCTCGCTCTTCCCACACACTGGAATTGTTTCACCTCCTTCTTCGCGAAGCATTCCCAGAATTCTGGGATCGACCTCATCAGGTGATGAAACCTAGCGTCGCTGCTATGACACATCTGGTTCAACACACTGCCGCGGGCGAGGGTCGCGAGCTAACGGCTCCCGACGGAGTCCATACGGTCAAGATCGACGCGGCACACACCGATGATCAGTACGAACTCTTCGAGGTCGACGCGCCGCGCGGACCGGCCACACCACCGCATCGCACCGGCTGGGCCAAGGCCTACTACGTTCTCAACGGTCGGATGATGGTGCAGGTCGAGGATGAGGGCTTCGATCTCGGGCCGGGTTCGTCGATCACGATCCCGCCGGGAGCCCTCCACACCTTCACAGTGCTCAGCCCGACAACGAAGTTCCTGGCAGTAGGCCTGTCCGGGGCGATGGGCAGATTCTTCGCCGACCTCGACGCTGCTGTGCCTCACGGCCGTCCGATCGGGGAGGTCATGCAGCAGATCCAGGAGGTCCTGAGTCGCCATGATGTAAGCCTTGCCGGCTTCGAGACTGCCGGCCTGGAGCCTGTCTCGTGACAGTCGTCGTATGGATCTTCGCCCTTATTGCGGCGGCGATCCACATCGTTGTCTTTGTGTGGGAGGCTCTCCTGATCGAGCGTCCCAGCGTGCATGAAGGAGTCTTCGGCCTTCCTTATGTCCCAGCAGTGCGGGTGTGGGCTTTCGGTGTCGGCTTCTATAACCTGTTTCTCGGGTGCGGCATGGTCGTCGGCGTGATCGCGTGGATGGGCGGCAACGAAACGGTCGGAAGAACGCTGGTGATCTACATCTGCGTGTTCATGGTTCTGGGTGGGATCGTGCTCTTCATCGCCGACCGGCTGGGATTTGGCGGCGAGGGAGGCAAGAGCATCGGGGGCGCCCTTAGCGAGAGTCTGCCACCGCTGGTCGCCCTCACCGCCGCACTGCTCGCGAGCTGACCTCCGGTTCTGAACTCCACCGCATCTTCACCGCATCCGGACCAGGGAGCGATGCCTACGGGCAGAATGTGGCCATGGCCAGCACTAGTGACCGTGTACGCACCATCCTCGTCGCCGTGACTGCTGTCGCTCAGACGGTCGCGGCTCCACTGACCAGGTGGGCGCTCGGACCGGCCTCCAACACCGGCGCAATCTCTGACGCCAACATCAGTCCGGTGACGCCGGCCGACTACGCGTTCGCCGTCTGGGGGCTGATCTACGCGGCCTGTCTGGCGCTTGCCGTCTACCAGCTGCTGCCGAGCCAGCAGGAGCGTACGGTCCACCGGCTGACGGGATGGTGGTTGTTTGGCGCCTTCACCACGAGCGCACTTTGGGTGCCGGTCTTCGGAACCCGTACGCTTTGGCTCGCCCAGATCCTCATTGTGATCTTGGTCATCTATTTGGCTATCGCCGCTCGAGCCTTCCTGCTGGTTGGGCCCGCACCCACCACGGCGGAGGAAGTCTTTCTCCGGCTGCCGGTGATGATCTATCTGGGGTGGGCAACCTTGGCGGCGGCTGTGGGCTTTGCCACGACCTTTCGTTCCTGGGGCATGCCTGCCTCCGCGCGCTGGGTGAATGAAATCGGCGTTGTGCTGGTAGTCAGCGCCACCATCATGTCGCTCTTCGTGGTATCAAGGCTCTTGGCGGTTGTCGGGTTCCTTCTCACAGCCTGCTGGGCGCTACTCGCAGTGGTGGTGGCCACGGATTCGAATTCCATACGCAATGCCGCGGTGATCGCCATCGTGATCATGTTGGCCGTCGTCTTCGGCCGGATACTGCGTAGCCCCGATCGTCGGGCAGTGCTCTTTGGGTGATCGAGTCACGTCCTGACGCGGTAATGCAGATGGACCACGCCGTTGGCGAAGCGGCGCGTGTCCAGCAACTCAAACCCTAGGCGGACATTGTCGGGCAAGGCTGGATTGCCACCTCCCACAATGACGGGGGAGAGGAACAGGTGGCACTCGTCAACCAGACCGAGCTTCAGCGCCTGGGCAGCGAGCGTTGGACCTCCTACGGAGACATCGCGCGTCGCAGTCGTTTTCAGCTGCTTGATCGCTTCGGGTTCGAACTCCCGCTCAATTCTCGTGTTGCCTGCGGAGACCCGGTGCAGGCTCTTGGAGTACACGATCTTGTCCGTTGCCTGCCAGATCTTCGCGTACTCCTGCCCCGCTGACGGCTCGTGATCGCCAGTTGGTGCGGTATCCCAATAACGCATGACCTCATACATCCGACGCCCCAAGAGGTAGGTGCCGATCGGCCGCTCGAGGTCGTTGACGAACCGATGCACCTCTTCGTCCGGGGCGCTCCATTCAAAGTTGCCCTCGGCATCGGCAACATAGCCGTCGAGTGAGCTAATCGCGGTGTAGATCAATTTGGCCATGCCTGAGCCTCCTTGGGTGAGCTTGCGTCGCTGGACTGCAACGCACGGGTCAAAGGACCCTGGTGTGACTCACGCACCGTATGGATACCGTGTCAATCAAGCCACTAGCGAGCCCTCGTTACGCCATCAAAACATGGGTTCTGGCATGCGGGGTGCCGACCCGAACAGCGGAATGGAGACCCATGTCAAATCACACTGAAGCTCCCAGACCGTCCCTCTTGTCAGACCAATCACTGAGCGTGGTCCAGGCAACAGCGCCAGTGGTCGCTGCGCACGCCGATGAGATCACGGCACGCTTCTATCCCCGCATGTTCGCCGCCCATCCCGAGCTGCTGCGCGTCTTCAACCAGGGAAACCAGGCCACCGGCGAGCAGAGCAAAGCTCTGGCAGGCTCGGTTGTCGCGTACGCGGTGCAACTGATCGATCCCGAGGCGCCGTCATTTGATCACGTCATGCGGCGAATCGCCTACAAGCATGTATCCCTGGGCATCCGGCCTGAGCAGTACACAATTGTCGGTGAGCACCTGCTCGCCTCCGTTGCTGAGGTTCTGGGCGACGCTGTGACTCCGGAGATCGCGGCCGCGTGGAGTGAGGTCTATTGGCTCTTCGCGCTCCAGTTGGTCGCCGAGGAGGCGCGGCTCTACCAGGAGGCGAACGTCGACCCTTCGCAACCGACCCGTCCCTACCGCGTGGTCCGCCGCATAGAGGAAACCGCTGACGTCATCTCCCTGGTCCTCGAACCAGCAGACGGCGGTTCCCTCCCGGCCATCGCACCCGGACAGTATGTCTCGGTCTTCGTCGACCTGCCCGACGGTGACCGGCAACCCAGGCAGTACACGGTGTCTTCTACTGCGGTGCGGACGCGGCTGCAGATCACTGTGCGGCGGGTACGAGGAGTGAACGGCGCCCCAGACGGCCGCGTTTCCAGCTATCTCCATGATCAGATCGAGATCGGAGATCAGCTCGATGTCAGTGCCCCTGCCGGTGACTTCGTATTGACGCCAACAGACTCGCCGCTGTTGCTGGCCAGCGCTGGTGCGGGTATCACCACTGTGCTGCCTATCGTCGAACACATCGCCCGTACCCAGCCCCAGCGACCCGTCATAGTCGCCCACGCTGACCGACGAGCTCAAGATCACGCGCTGCGTGACACCGTGCTGCATCTCGGTCGAGAGATCGACGACTTCACCTCTTACACCTGGTACGAAGCTCTCGATGAGGGCGACACTCGGTCGCGCCAGGGTTTCATTGATTTGAGCGACATTCCGCTCCCAAATGACATCCAAGTCTTTACCTGCGGCCCGTTGCCGTTCATGCGGCTCGTCAGGTCGACGCTGTTAGACCGTGGTGTTCCGCCGGCTCGAATCCGCTATGAGGTCTTCGGGCCCGACCTGTGGGCCGCCCAGACCGCGCCAGATTCGGGGTCCTGATGACCGCCGGCCGCGTGACGGCCCCTGCGTCAACGACAGGGGCGGATGCAGCGTCGCGCTTCACTGATTCGATACCGCGCTGTGCGGCGGCCTTGGACGAGTAGCCTTCGCCGCCCGTCGCAATGATCTGCTCGTTGCTCGCCTCAGCCGCCACCGGTATTCGCCGTGAGGACTCTTGTCCAGCTCGAACTCTGCCGCCGTGGTCTTTGATCCTCTCGTCTGAGGTGAATCATTCGCCGGTGCGCATCAGCTGAGATCGGCTGGCCAGCGCCCGGTCGCCTTTGCGGCAGCAACCTCGGCCAGCCCTGCCGGTTGCATCCGACCGGCTGCGATCAAGGCCTCGACCTTGGCCGCGTTGATCTTCGACCACGGACTGCCTGGGCGGCGAGGTGAGTACCGCTGGAGGAAATAGCCTCCCTCGTCACTCCTACGTAGGCTGTCGATCCAGCCGTAGCACAGACAAACGTCCAGCGCCTGGTCCGCAGTGACGGTCGTGTATCCAGAGTCCCTACGGGCAATCCTCAACCAGATCTCTCGGCGTTGCGCGTTATGCGCGGCCAACCAGGCTTCCCACTGCGACGCATCAGCGAAGGTGCCAATCTCCATGCCGTTTCGGTCCTCGAATGTCGGGCCGCTCATGGACTTGACCTTATGCTCAATGGGCGCCACCGCCGAAGCGGACATCATGATCACTGAAGATCAACAAAGTAGCTGGTAGCCCCAGGCGCTGCTAGGGGTGAACTACCGAGCGGCGAGGGCGGCCGTCGTGCTCGAAGTGATCAGGCGCTTGCCGATCAGCGATAACAGGGCGCCGACGAGCTTTCCCCTGATTCCGTAGCCCTTCCGAACCGCAGTGACCTCAACCCGGCTGCCGGCGCCGTCAGGCATGATCGTGTAGTTCCAGCCGCTGCCGGTTGCCCAGATGTTGGAGTTCAAGGTGGCTGCGGAGACCGTACCGGCCGCAGCGTCCCAGGTGTAGCGTTCCCGCTCCCAGCCGAATTTGTTGCCCTCTGTGACCTCCGCCCAGCCGTCGCCCGTGGCGTGCACGGTCAGGTTGTCATCGTCGACGCCAGCCCAAGCCTCAGCTCTCGCAGGGCTGAAATCGGTGAGTCGCTGCAGGGCCTCCTGAGGTGGAAGAGGTGAGGTGACGGAAACGTGCAGGACCGGCAACGGTCGGCTCCTCAGCGTCGGCCATGGGCGAAAGTGGTCGCAAGCAACACCATATCCGGCCGGATTGATGTTGCTTCTGACCACGTTCACCGGCGGCGGGAGGGTCAGCTGGGGGTGAAGTCGATCACCCGGTATTCGGTGGCTGGTGTCTCGCGGGCCGCGCGGCAGGTTAGCTGGGCGTCAGGGCGCCGCACAGACAGAATGTGCACCCTGACCATTCGCTGCTGAGGCTCGATCATGAGATCGACGATGGTCTCCGAACCGTGCCCGTGATGCGGCCCGATGTGCTCGGTGGCAAGCACGGCCACATCTGAGGGACTCAGCGGTCCGTAGCGTTCATACGCGGCGATGGCGGCGGCCTGAACGGGTGGCAGGTGACGCGCCATGCCGCGGAGCCGGTCGGGCAGCACCGTACCGGCCAAGTGTGCTTCGACTGTGTCCAGCGCGCTGGCCGGGTTGAGATTGCCGTAGTAGAAGCCATCAGGCAGCAAGACCACATTCGGAGCAAATCGGTCGCCGCCGATGTGACTGCATTCCCAAACTTGCTCCGGCCATCGTGACGCTAGCTCCAGAGCCACAGGGCGGCCTCGAAGCGCACAACAGACGTCATGGACGCCGTGCGCGCAGACAAGGATCAGGGGCTCTGGTGGTTCCAGCGGCGGCGGCAAGGCCGTGATCAGGGCGTCGGATGCCGCCAGCAGGTCCTGGTCGTCCTGCCAGCCGCCGGTGACCGTTGCGGTGTCGAGGCCGGTGAGGATCCAGCGGCGCGCTGCTCGCCGGTCGATCCGCCCTGGTCGGCGAATGAGCAGGATCCGCGTTGCCGCGCCGGCCCTCTTGATCAAGGTCGACAGGACACCTGGGTCAATTCCAGAGCCTGCGATTGCATCGATACGCCAGGGGCCCGGGTGCTCCAACAGCAGCCAGCGACGGGCCGGAGGAGCCGAACCGGCCAAGGGATCCGCTCGTAGCCGCGCTGCGTCCGCGCACCGGTACGCCGGGTCTGGTTGACTCACTCCGCAATGGCCAGGCCGGCGAGCAGCAGCCGTCGCGCCAGATTCAGGCCCAGATCATCAACGTCAGCGACCCCGTTGGTCAGCAGGGCCTTGAGCGGTCCAACTTCGTGCTCGGCCACCGTCATATCTCCAGCGCGGCTGCGCACCATTGTGCCTGATCCGGTGTGATCAACAGCGGTGGCCAGATGGCGGCGAAGCACGAGCCGAGTCTCGGCAGTGAGCGACTCGGCATCGTGAAGCTGTTTGAGTGGGCCGATTGGCGCCGCGCGCTGGCTTGACCGAGCATCGCGCGACAGCGACTCCGACATCAGATCAAGATCTGCCTGCTCCACGGCATCCGCCAACACAGCAGCGACTACGTCGAAGTCCTGACGCGTCTCATTGGGGTCGGACACATCGACTCCAAGCCGCAGAGACGCCCGCATCACTGGATCGTCCGCGAGGGTCCGCAACGCCTGGTGCATGAGTTGCTGGGCTAGGGCGAAGCGAGTCCAGACGTGGATACCGAAAGTCAGGTGGGTGCTCACACCCCCGAGCGCCGTTGCAGAGTGGAGATAGCCGCGAGGGAGGTAGAGACAGTCGCCAGGCTTGAGCAATGTCTCCATCAGCGGAGCCTCTGCTGCCCGCTTCTCAACGTCGGCTCGGCGGTCGTTCCAAGGCTGATCGCGCAGCGGCGCCGACAGCACAGGCCGATGAATCCGCCACCGCTTCTCGCCTTCAAGCTGCAAGACGAAGACGTCGTGTACGTCGTAGTGAGCGTTGAAGCCTTGGTTCTGTGGCGGCGTGACGTACGCGTTGGCCTGGACCGGATGACCCAGCTCAGCGGCGAGCCCTTGACAGAACTCGAGAATGGGCGGCCAAACGCGATGCAAGGCTTGTAGCACGAGCGTCGAGCCATCGGCAAACAGCTGTGTGAGCCTGTCATCGCTCACCTGGTCGGCTATCCCTGCGCCAACTCCGCCGGGTGCGGTAAAGGCTTTGTCGGCCAGCGTTGTGCCGTTCTTGGCGACCCGTAGGAATGGCGTCCGGAGACCCCGCCTCGACACGAGTTCGTCGATCGCATCTGCATCCAGGAGTTCGGTAATACCGCCCGGAAGATCAGCGGCTGGGGACAGCAGTGGCTCCTGTCCCCAGTACAGACTTGCGAACTGGTCCCGGTCGATGGCAACCAGTCGAGC
>DATEWO010000501.1:0-2169 GCA_035257925.1 Propionibacteriaceae bacterium
CGGTGCTGGTCGCGAGCGCCGGCCGGTCGCGGGGGGCGCAGGCGTTTGCCCGGCAGCTCGCTTGGCGGGACTTCAACCTGCAACTGCTGGCGGCCCGGCCGGAGGTCACCAGCGAGGACTTCCGCGACCGCGGTGACCGGTGGCGTCGGGACCCGGACGACCTGGCGGCGTGGCAGGACGGGCGGACCGGCTACCCGATCGTCGACGCCGCGATGCGTCAGCTCACGCAGGAGGGCTGGATGCACAACCGTGGCCGGCTGATCGTGGCCAGCTTCCTCACCAAGACGCTCTACCTCGACTGGCGCGCGGGTGCCAGGCACTTCCTGCACCACCTGGTCGACGGCGACATCGCCAACAACCAGCTGAACTGGCAGTGGGTGGCCGGCACTGGAACAGACACCCGGCCCAGCCGGGTGCTGAACCCGCTGCTCCAGGCCGAGCGGTACGACTCCGACGGCGCGTACGTCCGTCGCTACGTCCCCGAGCTCTCCAACATCGAAGGACCGGCCGTGCACACTCCGTGGAAGCTGCCGGACGATGTGCGGAAGGGGCTCAACTATCCCGATCCGATCGTCGATCTCACCGAGGGCCGACGGCGGTTCCTCGCGTCCCGGGAGGCGGCCGCGCGATAAGCCGAGCTGTTCACCGACCAGGCGACGTGATCGCGCGGTCGACGTACCCGAGTGCGCGGTTGAACAGCGCGGACGCCTGCGTCGGATCGGTCTGCGCGACCACTGGGCGCTCGTCGAGCCCGCGCAACAGGTCGGGCGCCTGCGCCAGGCCGGCGGCGCTGGCCACTTCGGCGCAGGTCCGCAGCGCCTGCCGGGTCGCGTGCGGATCGATGGTCCACACCACCTCGAAGGTGCGGTGCCGGTCGAGTACGTCGTCCTGGCCGGGTGTCTCCCACCCGGCTAGGCAGGCGCCCAGCCGCGAGGTCTCGGCGATCACCGCCCACTCCCGCCGCATTGGAGCCCGGTCGGAGAGCGGCACCCGGGCCGGCTCCTCCGGCTCCGGGTCGCGGAGGTTCGGGAAGTCCGCGAACACCATGCTCCAGCGCGAGCGGCGCGCCAGCTCCGACCAGCGGGCCCTCGATGACTGGTAGAAGCGCTCCCGCTGGAATGATGCGCAGACTACGCCGGGCTCGGCGGATGCGAGGTACTCGTCCTCAATGGCCCGACTCAGCCCCAGCAGGGTCGGCTTGCGGAGTCGTTGCGGTGCCAGGTGGCGGTGGTCGTCGCGGAGCATGGCGAACACCGAAAGCATCGACCCCCTCCCGGACGCCGTAACCTCCCGGATCGCCGCCTCGAGGCGGACGCCTGCGCGCTGACGGTGCACGACCCGCTGCACGAGGTCCACGTCGGTCTCCCGGTACCAGCGATGACCACTTGCGGCCCGCTCCGGCACCGGGAAGCCGTGCCTCGCCTCCCAGGTGCGCAGCACCGCCGGCGTGAGCCCAGTGCGCGCGGCCAGCTCACCAATCGAGAGGCGCTGCGAAACAGTCCGTCTGCCACGTGTCACCTTTGAATGGTAAATCTAAACATATTGTTTAACTGAGTGTTCAATTCCGGTATCGGACCGCGAGGAGTTCCTTTCTTCCGCGAACTCCTCAGATTCAGCCGTTCAGACGTGGCTAGTCACCAAGGCCAGCTGGAGCTGAATTCGTGACTACTCGAATCCATCCTTTGAGAGACCATGTTGCTCAAGGGAAAACGCGACATTCATCGGGGTGGGCTGGAGAAGCGCTGCATGAAACTGCGAAAGTACCTGCTGCTACCGCGGCTCCTGCTCCTTGCGGCCCGCGCTCCTCGTGACCAGCGGTTGGCCTGGGATCGGTACTGGTCTGAGGTGGCCCGCACTGGTTTCGACGGCGACGTGCTGTGGGATGCCGGGGAACCAACCGAGTTGACGGAGTCAGCCAAGAGGCTGTACGCCCACGCTGACCCGGACCTGCCGATCGTGGACCTCGGCTGCGGCAAGGCCGGCAGGCACGGGAATTCACCCGGTACGCGCCACGGGTGCTGGGGTTGGACCGCTCCGCCGCCGCGGTCAACCGGGCGCGTCTGGAGGCCGTCGAATTACCGCCGCCCGGCCCTGGCAGTCTGCAATTTCGGGTAGCGGATGCGGCTGAGCCCGGAATGGGCCAACGGCTGTGGGACGAGATGGGAGAGG
>DATEWO010000502.1:0-5680 GCA_035257925.1 Propionibacteriaceae bacterium
TTGGAATGAGACTGAAGTCGGGCTGACCAGCTGCGAAGACAGCAGCGTCGTGCGGTTCTTCGATCGATCGGGAAAGGACGTGACACCGGCCATCAATCGGCGTTATGTGCAGGCGCTTAAGGTGGTGAAACTTGATGGCCGGTGGAAGGTGTCGAAGGCTGTGACCACCAAGGTGAACAGCTTTCAGGGTCAGCCGTGCGGAGCATAGGGCACCACGTCCTTGCGGTCGGCATTCTTGCCGTTCTGGCCTCGACTGTTGGGGTTCCAGTTGTTTGGAGTGAAGTGGACGTGACCTGCACGGACGCCGGCTTCTGTGTAAATGTTGCCAAGCTGTCCAAGCGTTCAAGTCCAGCGAAGAGATCGGATGCGAGGTCGGATAGGTATCAGCCCGACGGTCGAGATGAAGAGAACCACAAGGCCCGCGAGACGATCAAGAAATTCTCCGCGGCACTGGCTCTGTATGACCGCCGGCTAGCTAGCTACAACCGATGCATACAGACTTTCGATCCAAGTTCGAACAAGGCCGGCTGTGGCAGTGCGCCTACCCCGCCAAACGCACCGCGATTCCCGTCCGCTACCTTCTCTGGCCGTGGAAACCAGCCACGCATCACAGCCGGCCAGGCCGCGGCAATCGCTGTCGCTCGCTTACAACTGCCGCGAATCCCGCCGGGCATCGGTCCGTCGCCGAACCTCAACCCGTGGAAGGTGGCAGCGGTCGGCTACCCACTCTGGCTCTGGGCCGATGGCCCTACCCGTGTCGGGCCCATCTCCGACTCAGTCGCAGGCCTATCCGTATCACTGGAAGCCGAAGTGAGCAGCCTGACGTTCCGGATGGGCGACGGCCACACCGTCCGATGCGCCGGATCAGGCCACCGTTGGACAGCGGCCGTGCAGCCGGGCACCAAGTCTCCGAGTTGCGGTTACTCCTATGTCAAGCCATCGTTGCCGGACGACACCTACACCGTGGCCGCCACAGCAAACTGGGCTGTCACCTGGACCAGCAATGGCCAGTCAGGCGTGATCAACGTTCCTGTCGTCAGTACCACCGAACTCCCTGTTGGAGAGCTCCAGGTGCTCGTTAGATGATCATTCCGGACTCGCCGCGAGCAGTTGCCCCTCGCGGTCGATTATCCCCCTAGGGCTTCATGATCACGAAGCCTGCCCCCCGAAAGGAAATCCATGAAGGTTCAGCACTACGCCGCCGTCATGGTGGGACTGCTTGTCCTGCTCAAAGACCCTCAGTCACGCAATGAACGTGGCCTTAGCCAGTCGGCCGAGAACGCGATCTTACTCGCCGGAGCCGTCACAGTGGCCGGAATCGTGATCACCTTGATCACGGTCTACGTCCGCGCCAAGCTCCCCAAGCTCTGACCTGTGCAGACATTGGCCCGCGATGAGCGCGGGCTCAGCGAAAGCGTGCAGTGGGCGGTTCTCTGGCCTGTCCTGATGCTCGTGACCCTCGGGATCATCCAGGCTGGCATCTTCTTGCACGGCCGCAATGTCGCGCAGCGAGCAGCGACCGCAGCAGTCGACGCGGCGCGCGGCAGCTACGGCAGCGCGGCCGACGCTGAGCAGTTGGGCGCGACAATCGCCGGATCTGGAGGCTTGAGAAACATCTCGGTACGTGTCCTGCGGACGGCGACCACAGTCACCGCTGACGTCTCCGGGTACGCACCGATGATCTTCGACCTCGACCTCGGCCGGATCAACGAGACAGCAGCTGCGCCGGTCGAGCGGGTCACTCAGCCGTGATCATCAACTGGCACCGCAACGTACTCAATGACCAGCGTGGAGCCGCTGCCGTCGAACTGACCTTGCTGGTACCAGCCCTGCTGCTTGTTCTTGGCCTGCTGGTAGCCGGCGGGCGTCTCTGGTTTGCGCGTACCACGGTCAATGAAGCTGCTCAGACAGCAGCCCGTGCCGCCTCGCTGGCTCGATCGGCGACCGCGGCGACCGCTGCGGGACGAGACGCCGGATCCCAATCTCTCACCACTGCTGGGCTCCGCTGCAGATCGACCTCGGTCTCGATCAGCACGGCGGCCTTCACCGTGCCAGTAGGCACGCCGTCGACCGTTACCTCAACGATCTTGTGCGCGGTCGACTTCTCCGACGTCTTCCTTCCGGGCTGGCCCGGTTCCATCCAGCGCACCGGTCGGGGATCGGCAGCTCTCGACACCTATCGCAGCCGATGATCATGATTAGGCCGATCAAGATGCTGCCGACAGCTGTCGATCGAAATGAACGCGGGCAATCGATCAGTCTGTTCGTACTAGTGATCATAAGCGCATTGATGATCACAACCGGACTGGTGATCGATGGTGGACAGAAGGTGGCTGCGACGAGTCGCGCCGAGTCCGCCGCCGCTGGTGCTGGTCGGGCGGCTGGAAATGCAGCGGCCACCCAACAGCTGGGCGGTGCGGACTCGGCAAGTGCCGCGGTGCTCGCCGCAAAGACCTACCTTGCAGGCCAGCCCGGCGTGGTCGGCACGGTCGCCATCTCCAACGGAGTCGTCTTAGTAACGACCAGCGCCAACGAGCCAACGATCTTGCTTTCGGTCATCGGCATCAGTTCCGTTAGCGGGCGAGGTTCCGCGCGGGTCAACATCGTGGCCACCGGAAACTCCCGATGATCATGAAATCCCTCCAATGTTCAGGAACGCAACGATGACGATCGACACCAAGCCGCGCACCGCGGCATCGGCCGGGAAGACGCAGAAGCAGAAGGCGGCATCCGCAGCACTACCGGTGACACCGCAACCACCTCGAATGCCGGGGCGGCGTAACCCGAAGTGGATCGCTCTCGGCATCGTTGCGCTCTGTCTTGGCGGGCTGCTGTCGTACATGATCTACGCGCGGGTTGCGAGCGAAACTGCCGTCGTTGCTGCCGCACATACCGTCTACCGGGGCGAGACGATCGAACAGGGTGACCTGACAACGATCACGCTACGCAGCGGCTCCCTGCCGCAGGCTGTTCCCGCTGCGAGGCTTACCGATCTCGTCGGCAAGCGGGCCGGGTTCGACCTCGTCGAAGGATCGGTCATTCCCTTGACCGCGATTGTTGCGGAAGCGATTCCGACTGAGGGGCGCGCCATCGTGGGCCTGAAACTGGCATCAGGCCGGGCGCCTGGCAATCTGCTGCTGCCGTCCTCGCTGGTACGCCTGATCGCTCTGCCGGCTGCGGCCGACGATTCCACGGCGGACAAGCTTGCAGGCAACATCTTTGTCGGCAGGGTGATCGACCAATCCCCGGCGGCGGACGGCACATCGATCATGGTCAATGTCGACGTCGAGGCCGGGGCTGCCCCAACAATTGCCATGTTGGCCGCCCAAGATCGGATCGCCATCGTGCGGGATGCGGACAGGTGATCAAGGATGGCGATACTGCTCCTGACCTCGACGAGTGGATCACCTGGTGTCACCACCTTGGCGGTTGGTCTGGCTCTCACGTGGCCGCGGCCGATCTTGCTCGCAGATTGCGATCCCGGAGCGCATCAGGCCATTCTGGCTGGCTATCTTGCCGGTCGCTCCGTCAACGGCAAGGGCTTGCTGCGTGTGGCTGAAGCCCACCGTGACCGTCGCCCGCTTCGGGAGGCGGTTCTCGACCAGACGCTGGCACTCTCGGCTGAGGGGGAGAGTCGACGGCTGCTCTTGCCTGGTTTCACGAGGCCGGGCAGCGCGATGCACTTCGGCGGCGTGTGGGAAGACCTGGCCGACGCCTTGGACCGGCTGGGTGAGGTCGGTATCGACGTGATCGTCGACTGCGGTCGCCTCGGGCCTTCCGGATTGCCGGCCGCGCTGCTGGAGCGCAGTGCGGTGACCGCAGTGGTTGTGACGTCAACGCTCAGATCGATCATGAGCGCTCGGGTTCATCTGCCGATGCTTCGTGATCACCCCCGGCTCAGCACGGCTGAACGCGGGCACCTGGGTCTGATCGTCATTGGCGAGGGACGGCCGTACCAACGAGGTGAGATCGCGAGGGCCTTGGACGTGCCAGTGATCACCAGCATCGCCCATGACCCGAAGGCCGCTGCTCATCTTTCTGATGGCAGTCCGCGACATCGACGGTTCGATTCCTCGCCGTTGATCCGCAGCACCCGGGATGCGTCTGCCCAGCTGTCGGACACTCTGCAGCGCTCGGCCGACCTGGTTAGTGGTTGATCATGAAGGAACAGAGCTCCGTTGAGCCGCCTGCCGCACTGACAGAGATCCCTATGTTGGCCGAATACGAGGATGAGCTAGCGGAGCCAGCTGCCCAGCCAGTGGTCGGGATGACGGCTGACGAGATGCCGTTCGGGATCTACAGCTCCACCGAGCTACGGTCCAGTCGCACCCAATGGCCTACCGATGATCTTGACTGGTCTCAGGTAGTCGACCTTCGCCGGCGTGCCTCCGAGATGATCACCGACGCGATCGAGGAGCGCGCCGGGGCGAGCGGTCGTCCGCTCGGTAGCGATGACCGGTTGCTCCTGGGTCGCGCCCTCATTCGCCGCATCGTCGCTGATCATGTTCGTTCTCTGCACCGAAGCGGCGCCGAACTCTGGTCGCCGACCCAGGAGGAGGCCTACGTCACCGCAGTCGAGAATGCGGTCTTCGGCTATGGCCGGCTACAGCCGCTGCTCGAAATGCCTGACGTGGAGAACATCGAGATTCACGGCTGGAACTCGGTGGTCATTCAGTACGGCGACGGGCGCCGTGAGCGGATGCCGCCGGTCGCCGAGAGCGATGCCGAGTTGGTAGAGGCGATCCGCTTTCTGGGCCAGAACAGCGAACCCTCCCGGCCATTCGACGATACCCATCCCACGATGACGCTGGCTCTCGGAGAGCGGTTTCGCCTGCACGCCATGGCATTCGGGTTGTCGCACCGGCCGAGCATTGTGATCCGCCAGCACACGCTCACCGACGTGTCCCTGGCAGATCTGGCCGATGGTGGCCTGATGCCGTATGAGCTGGCACAGTTCCTGGATGCTGCGATCTTGGCACGGAAGTCGATGGTGATCTCTGGTGATCAAGGTGCAGGGAAGACCACCTTGCTGCGCGCTTTGATCAATTCCATCCCGCTCAATGAGCGCTTCGGCACTCTGGAGACTGACTACGAGCTGATGACCCATCTACAGCCCGGCCGCGAGAACATCCTGGCGCTCCAGGCTCGCGTTGGCCACGGTGAGACCTCTGGCGGCAGCCGTGTTGGCGACTTCACGATCTCAGATCTGGTGCCGGAGGCTTTGCGGCAGAACCTGTCGCGGCTGGTAGTCGGTGAAGTTCGCGGTAGCGAGGCGGCAGCCATGTTCGAGGCGATGCAGGCTGGCACAGGCACGTTGAGTACGACCCATTCGCACTCAGCGGAGTCGACTATAGACCGCCTGGCTTCCCGGGTCGCGCAGGGTGGCGTGCTTTCGGTCGAGGAGGCGTATCGCCAGATCGCCCACAACATCCACCTTTTTATCTATGTGAAGCTGGTCGACGAGACATGGAAGGGCGGCACTCGTCGGCGGTACGTGTCGGAGATCCGGCAAGTTACTCGAGCCATTGAGAACGGTCGTCCGGTTACTCATCTCACTTACCACGCCTCGGGCACTGGCAGCCAATCCGCAGGGTACTTTCCCGATTCTGAGTTCGAGGCGGAGCTGCTCCACTTTCGCCGCGATCTTCCCCGCTCGACCCGACGCATGCCAGCGGCGGGG
>DATEWO010000503.1:0-4046 GCA_035257925.1 Propionibacteriaceae bacterium
ACCTGTTCGCGGTCCTCGTTCAGACGCCTGGCGCCAGCGGTCGGCTTGCCAGCACAGAGGAGCTGCAGACCATCGCAGACCGAGCGCATGCCCGCGGCGCTATGGTGATCGCGGCCTGCGACCTGATGGCGTTGACGCTGACGACGCCGCCGGGCGAGTGGGGTGCCGACGTGGCAGTCGGGTCGAGCCAGCGTTTCGGCGTCCCGCTCTTCTACGGGGGACCGCACGCGGGATTCATGTCCGTCCGCGCCGGCCTGGAACGTACCTTGCCGGGGCGGCTGGTCGGGGTCTCCAAGGATCGCGATGGCACGCCCGGATTCCGTTTGGCACTGCAGACCCGAGAGCAGCACATCCGCCGAGAGAAGGCGACCTCGAACATCTGCACAGCGCAGGTCCTGCTCGCCGTGACGGCCAGCATGTACGCCGCCTATCACGGGCCTCACGGTCTGCGCGAGATCGCGAACTCCATCCACGCCGGCGCCGTCAGGCTCGCCAGTGACCTTGTCGGCGGAGGGGTCCGGGTGATCCATGACTCTTTCTTCGACACCGTGCTCGCTGAGCTTCCGGGACGGGCCGGCGCCGTGGTTGCGGCGGCGCGGGAGGCGGGAATCCACGTTCGGCTCGTGGACGAAGATCATGTCGGGGTATCAGTGGGCGAGGACGCCACCACCGCTCAGCTGAATGCGGTGCGCGCGGCGTTCGGTGTTACCGAGAGCCAGCTGCGGCCGTTCGACAACAACCTGGCCGGGCGGGAGCGTACGACCTCTTACCTCAGCCATCCCGTTTTCAATACCCATCACAGTGAAACGGCAATGCTGCGTTACCTGCGGGCGCTTTCGGATCGGGACCTGGCGCTGGATCGCGGGATGATCCCGCTCGGTTCCTGCACGATGAAGCTCAACGCGACAACGGAGATGGAACCCATCTCCTATCCCGGTTTTGCCAACCTGCATCCGTTTGCCCCCGTCGAGGACGCACAGGGCTATCTGGCCTTGATCGAGGTGCTCGAATCCTGGCTGGCCGAGCTCACCGGCTACGCCAAGGTATCAATCCAGCCGAACGCCGGCAGTCAGGGCGAACTCGCCGGGTTGCTTGCCATCCGCGCCTACCACGAGTCGCGCGGTGATCAGCAACGTCGCATCTGTCTGATCCCCTCGTCGGCACATGGTACGAACGCCGCGTCAGCCACCATGGCGGGCCTGAAGGTTGTGGTGGTCAAGGCTGCTGCCGATGGTGCTATCGACCTGGCGGACCTGCGGAACAAGATCACCGAATATCATGATCAACTTGCGGCCATCATGGTGACCTATCCCTCCACGCACGGTGTGTTTGAGGAAAGCATCGTCGAGCTGTGCGATATGGTTCACGACTCCGGTGGTCAGGTCTATGTTGACGGAGCCAACCTGAACGCCTTGCTGGGACTCGCCCGGCCGGGCAGCTTCGGCGCAGACGTGAGTCATCTGAACCTCCACAAGACCTTCTGCATCCCGCACGGGGGCGGCGGCCCTGGCGTGGGACCAGTGGGCGTGGCTGCGCATCTTGCACCGTTCCTGCCCAGCCACCCGTTGCTTGACACCGCAGGTCCGAATACGGGCATCGGGCCGATCTCGGCGGCTCCGTACGGTTCGGCTGGCATCTTGCCGATCAGCTACGCCTACATTGCGATGATGGGCAGCGATGGTTTGACCTCGGCGACCAAACACGCCCTCCTTGCGGCGAACTATGTCGCAGGACGGCTCCGTGATCACTATCCAGTGCTGTACGCCGGGCGCAACGGAAGGGTCGCCCACGAATGCATTCTTGATCTGCGCCCACTGACCAAGGTCAGCGGTATCACTGTGGACGATGTTGCCAAACGGCTGATTGACTACGGCTTTCACGCACCGACCATGAGCTTTCCGGTCGCAGGGACACTGATGGTCGAACCGACCGAGTCAGAGACGCTGGAGGAAATAGACCGCTTCTGCGACGCCATGATCAGCATCCGTGCAGAGATCGCGAAGATCGAGGCGGGGGAGTGGCCGCGCGGGAACAACCCGCTGGTCAACGCTCCACACACGCAAGCTCAGGTGACCGCCGAGGACTGGGAGCACCCGTACCCGAGAAGGGTCGCGGCCTTCCCGGCTGGGCTTCATACCGGTCCGCTCTACGCCCAAGGCTTCGATAAGTACTGGCCGCCGGTCGGTCGCATTGATGGCGGTTACGGCGATCGCAATCTTGTCTGCATCTGCCCTCCACCAGAGGCGTTCGAGTAGCTAGCAGACGTCGTTAACGCGCTCGTTCAGGTTTCCTGCCCCGCTACTTCGTTGATCCGATGTGCTAGCTCGAAGTCGTTGTGGGTGAGGCCGCCCTCGGAATGTGTGGAGAGCACGAGGGTCACCTTGTTCCACCGGATGTCGATGTCTGGATGGTGATTCATCAGCTCCGCCTCATGTCCGACCTGATTCACGAAGTCCAATGCGGCGACAAAGTCGGTCAGTTCGTACGTCGCGGCAATCGCCGGGTCATCGCCGTCGGCGCGGCGCCAGTTCGAAAGTCCCGCCAGCTGCTGGGACACCTCGGAATCTGTCAACAATGGGCTCATAGCCTCAGCCAAGGCGCGGCCATGGTGACTGTCAAGAGCTAGCCTGACAAGTTGGCCGCCTCCGATAGCGTCGAGGAGGAGGGACGGAAACGGCAGCAGAGAAAAAGGGAACCGAAATGGTTGCGATGCCGGAGCGCATCGAGCGGCTCAAGCAACGGCCTTGGATCGCGCACATGGTGCGGACCGTGCAGCGCTACCTCAGCCGGCTCGGCACACAGTTCGCCGCAGCGACCACCTACTTCTCAGTGCTAGCGATCGTCCCGATCATGATGGTGGCCTTTTCGATCACCGGATTCGTGCTCACCGTCGTGCAACCCGGGCTCCTCGACGACGTTGCCGACGCTGTCGCCAAGGCCCTTGGCGGGGCCGATGCCGCTACCCGCGAAAAGATCTTGGATCTGGTGAACAATGCCCTCAGTTCGTTCTGGACCATTGGCATCGTCGGCCTGGTCGTCGCCCTCTACACCGGCGCCAAATGGATGGGCCACTTGAAGAATGCGGTGCGCACCCAGTGGCGACCGGGATTCGACCTTCGGCCGCAGAAGATCAACATTGTCATCAAGACGCTCGGCAACCTGGTCCTCCTGGCCGGTCTGCTTATCGGTATGGCCGTGATGTTCGGCCTCACGTCATTGTCTACCTCCCTTGCGAACACGGTTGTCGGGTGGCTCGGACTCAGTGACCAACCTTGGATAGCGCCACTCCTTCGGGTGAGCTCGATCGTCATCTCGATCGGCGCCGGCTGGCTGATCTTCATGTATCTGTACACGGTGCTACCGGAGACCCGTGAGCCGTGGTCCGTGGTACGCCGAGGGGCACTCCTGGGTTCGATCGCCCTGGTGGCTCTGCAATTCGTGGCCGGCTACGTGATCAGCGCCTTTCGTGGCAATCCCGCTGCGGTGGTCTTCGGGCCAGTGATCGTACTCATGCTGTTCTTCAACCTCTTTGCTCAGCTCGTCTTGTTCGTCGCCGCTTGGATCGCCACCGCGGAGCACGAGGCCATCCCGGTCCCACCCGAAGAGGAAGTGACCACCGAACCAAAGGCGGAACGTCAGGAACAGCCAGATGAGGGGCCGAACCTCGTACCAGAGCCGGTGGCTGCACGCTCCGTCCGCGCTGGTATGGGCGCTGGCTACGTCACCGGAGCCGCGACTGGAGTCGGACTGGGTGCAGCGCTGGCGTACGCATTCTCAGCTCTGGTGCGCGGCCGAAAGAAAACCTGAACGGATTGCTGAGATGCGCGCTCAGCCCGTCGAAGCCCTTCCAGGCTCAGTGCTCAGACTGGGGCCGTCAGGGCGCGGACCGGGGCCGTCAGTGCGCAGCGGCGACTTGGACGCCGGGCTGGCCGATGTTATCTAACAATGCCGAGAACCAGGGTGCGCCGATGTCGAATGGCTTGCCGCCCTTAATCCGGTCAAACTCGATTGCCCGGAGCTCATCACCGCGTTCCTCGTCGTGCCCA
>DATEWO010000504.1:0-26172 GCA_035257925.1 Propionibacteriaceae bacterium
GACCAGGCCAGCTATAGCAGCCAGCGCGTGGAACAACAGCAGTGCTGTGATCATCCAACGGCGCCGGCCGAGCAGCCGGGAGGCGAAGGCACCCACCTCGCGCCGGTCGGCTACCGGAAGTCCCAGGTCAGGCTTGCGCGAGTCTGCAAAGTACTCTTCTGCCCGTCGCTCACGGAGCAGGTGGCGTTGCCGCCAGGCACGCAACCGCGCTACCCATGAGCCGCGTCGCTGCGGTAGCAACGCCTCAGGTATGTGCGGCGTTGGCGGCGTCGACCGCCATGTCTCCGTCGAGCCGCGTAGGCCGGTCTGTAGATCACTCATCGAAGTCCTCCACGGGCTCGTCAAGTGCCCGCGCGACCGTGCGCCGGTAGTTCGCGTTGGTCTGCAACAGTTCCTCGTGCGTCCCGTACGCGGCGATCCGCTTGTTGACCAGAAATGCCACGCGGTCGGCATGATGCAACAGCAGCGGTGACACAGTGGCGACGATCGTCGTCTGCCCACGGCGATGCGCTACCAGCCGTTCAGCGATCAATGCCTCGGTATGCGCGTCGACGGCAGAGGTGGGATCGACCAAGATCAAGATCTGCGGATCGAGCCCCAGCACCCGTGCTAGCACCACACGCTGTCGCTGGCCACCCGACAGCCCACGACCACGCTCGTCGATCCGACCCTGCCAACCTCCGTGCGAGCCAGTGAACACATCTTCGGCCGCGGCGACACGCAGCACCGTCTCTGCCTCGGCGAGGCTGAGACGTCCATGCGGATCGATGGCCGACTGCAGCGTCCCCGCGAAGACCTGGCTCGCGGTGTCGCTGACGACAATCCGCTTCCGCACTTGATCAATAGGCACATCGGCGAGATCCACGGTGCCCAGGCTCACGCCCCACTTCTGCCCTGCCAGCTGCCGGTCTCGCTCGGCGAGCCGAGCTCGATCGGCCAACTGCTGTTTCCGCGCTCGGCGCGCGGCGCGGCCCTTGAGACCGTCCGCGACGTCCAAGCCCACCGGTTCATGATCAGCCGGCAGGTAGCGTCCGAGTCGGTCGGCCAGCGCGGCAGAGTCGTCGGGGAGTGCGGACACGATGATCGTGAATTCGCCCGGCTCAGCGGCGAATCCGGACTCTTGATCATGGAGGACAGCATGATCGGGCAGGGTCAACGGCTGATGGGGAGCCTGCCATGGCGGCTCCTGGTCCAACACGGCAACGGTCTTGCGCGCCGAAACCACGCTGCGCACCCATTTCTGCGCCAGCTCGAAGAAGGTCTGGATGGGCCACACCATGAAGATCGCGTAGCCGAAGAAGCTGATCAACTGGCCGACACTGAGGTCTCCGGCGACGACCTCCCTGGCCCCGAGCCAGGTAAGGGCAACCAGGAACAGACCAGAGAACAGCACGCTTGTCGCATCCACGGCGGCTTGCCACACACCAGCTGAGACGGCGGCTCGCCGGGTGTACTGCGACTGCCCGCTGTAGTTGCGCGCAAAGGTCTGTTCGCCGCCTATGCCGCGCAGGATGCGCAGCCCACCCACGATATCGGTCGCCATTGAGGTCAGATCTGACGTTCGGTTCCGCTCGATCTCTTCACGCCGCTGCAGCGGCCGCAGCAGCGGCATCGCGAACAACACGATCAGCGGTGCGGTGACCAGCACCACGATGCCCAGCTTGAGGGAGGTCGAGAGCACCAATCCCGCGATCACCAGGTACGCGATCAAGGCGCCGACGAAGCGTGACACGACCTCGGTCAGCGAACCGAACTCATCAGAGTCACTGGCAGAGACGCTGAGGACCTCGCCGGTCGGGGTGCGTTGCGGAAGTACGTGCCCCATCTGGGTTGCCTTCCGCGTCACGAGCTTCATCGACCCGTACATCGCGACCAGCCAGGTGCGTACCACAACAGTGTGGCCCAGCACACTTGCGATGATCCCGATCATCACCAGGCCGAACATGATCAAGCTGAGCCGAGCAACGGTGGCAAGGTCGCCTGGAATGATTCCGTCGTCCACGATCTTGCCGACCAGGTACGGGCCAACCGAGCCCGGCAGCCACTCGATCACACTGATCAGCGAGCTGAGCAACAGCACCGGCAGCTGCTGCCACAGCAACCAGCCGAGGAATCGGACACCGCTGCGGGTGTTCGGTTGAGAGAAATCCCGCCTGGGCAAGCGCCAGCGCACCGCAGCCCGCCCTCTGCGAGTGGGAGTGGTGTGCGCGCGAGCGTCCGACCCCGCGAAGTCCGGGACCAGCGGCGGGAAGTCGTGCATGACCAATTCAGGGTAGGGCTGGGGTGCTGACGCGCTCCACCGGTTTTCCCATCTCCCGGTATGGGTAGAAGCGCTCTATCTAGGATCAATGACATGACCACTGACTCGACAGCCGGCAATGAGCAACCCGAGATGCAAGGCGTCGCGGGGGCGACCGATGACGGGCGCGTCTATGTCGTGACGCCTCAGGCCATGGCCGTTGAAGGGCCGCCTCGTGACGAGGTGGAAACGGAAGAAGAACCGAAATCAGTTACCGACCTGGTGGAGCAGCCCGCAAAGGTGATGCGGATCGGCAACATGATCCGGCAGTTGCTCGCCGAGGTGAAGGCGGCTCCACTCGACGATGCCAGCCGGCAGCGGTTGCGGGCGATCCACGAGACCTCGATCACCGAGCTCAAGGAGGGGCTCGCCCCCGAGCTCGCTGATGAGCTGGAGCGCCTCACCCTTCCATTCAGTGACGACGCCACCCCAAGTGATGCTGAGCTGCGGATCGCGCAGGCCCAACTCGTGGGCTGGCTCGAGGGTCTGTTCCATGGCATCCAGACGGCACTCTTTGCGCAGCAGATGGCGGCTCGCGCGCAGCTTGAGCAGATGCGGCGGGCGTTGCCGGCAGGCACCGTGCCACCCCCGCCGCCCGAAGGCCGGCGCGAGGGCAGCGGGGGAATGTACCTCTAGGAGGTTCACCGTCATCCCCGCCAACCCCGGCTGAATCCTCACCAAGAAGACTCGGGCAACTTCCTGAGAATCCGGATCTGCTGGAACCGAGTGTTGTGTGCTCCCGTCCAAGGCAAACGTCTTTTGAGCACGACACCTCGGGGAAGAGCACATGCCCACATCGAGCACCGGTACTGCCGAGATCACAACCGCCCGTTGCGTAGAACTCGCTTCGGTATTCCAAGACCCGCTACTTGAGGAGCCGCTTCCGGCGAGCGCTCCGGGAGCCGTTCGGCGGCGCCAGATGGGACTGATGAGCGCCGCGCAGACCGCGTGCCGGGCGTGCCCGCTGACCGTCGACTGCCTTTACCGCGCGGTCGTTGAATACGATGTCGCCGGTTACGTTGCAGGCACGACCCCTTCGCAGCGGGCTCAGATCCGTCACCGGCTGGGCATCACCGTAGAGCCGGAAAACTTCGACACGCTGGCCGGGATCAGCGGTCGGCATCACCAGGTCAACCACAGTGAGGTGGTACGGCTCCGGAACGCCCACCCGGACCAGAGTCTGGAGATGCTGGCCCAGCGGCTCGGTTGTTCCCTCTCCACCGTCAAACGCCACCTGCGCCGCGAGCGTCGCAAGCCCTCGGCAGAGACGGTCACCCCCACGCATCCAACTGTCAACGAAGTTCTCACCGCCGCGGCGGTTGTGGTTGGCACCCCATCAGCACCCAGCCGCTCTCAAGCGGCCTAGCTCGAGCTCTGAGGACCGGCCAGTTTCGGATTTGATCGGCGCGGGTACCCATCTCTAGCGGACAATCGTCTCTAGCGGACAATTGCGCGGCGACGCCACGCACGGGCAGAAGTCCCAGGTCCGCCTGAGAGAAGGGAACCGGCATGAGTGTAACCGGATGGATCGTTCTCGGCATCGTCGTTCTCGTGATCGTGGCTGTTGTGGCGTTTTTCCTCATGAATCGCCGCGCCAGCGCGCGTCGGGCTCGCGCCGAGAAGATCCGGCAAGAGGCAACGGAGCGCGCGGCCGCCCTCGAGAGGCAAGAGGCTGAAGCCAACGCCAAGGCCGCGCAGGCTCAGGATGCGCGCGCCGAGGCGGAGCGGCTGGAGTCGGTGTCCGCGGAGCAGCGAGAGCGCACCGCGGCGGAACGTGCGGAGGTCGAGGACTCACTCCGCAAGGCGGACCGGATCGATCCTGACGTGCGGAACCGGACAACAGGCGACGACACGAGCCCCAGGCGTGCCACGGACACTGACCAGGCTCAAGTTGACGACGATCGCGACCGCCGGGTACGCGACGAGGTTCGGGATCCGACGGTACGCGATGAGCAAACCGGCTCGACTCGGCGCGATGTCGACAACGGCACGATCCGTGATGATCTTCGCCGTGGCGACGCTGGTGACCGTACGGTCGTCGACGACGAGAGGTCCACGGATCCCCGCCGCTGACCACCTCAACGGAATTGTGCGCTGAGCCCTTCGACAAGCTCAGGCGCATCTAGCCAAACCAGCGACGTAACTCAGCCACCGGTCCGTCGTTGTCAAAGGATTCGGTGACGTCATCCGCGGCGTCCTTGACCTCGTCAGGGGCGTCGCCGATGGCGAGGCCCCGACCTGCCCAGCGCAGCATTTCGATGTCGTTCCGGCCGTCGCCGAAGGCCAGAACGTCCGCCGCTGACACACCGAAGCCTGCGGCCACCTCGGCGAGCGCGGTTGCCTTGTTCACGCCATCTGGAGCGATGTCGAGCCAGGCACTCCACCCCACGAAGTAGGTGACACCGTGCAAGCCGAGGTGTCGGGCCAGCGCCACGAAGTCCTCCTCGGAGCGAGTTGGATCTCTGACGATGACGCGGGTAACCGGCCGTGAGCTGAGCTGCTCCGCATCCTCGATGATCAACTCGCCGGTTAGGTCATCGCCTGGGAAACGATCATTGAGGCGATAGCCACGACCGATCTCCTCGACCGCGATCAAGGAGCCCGGTGCGAACTCCTCAACCTGGGTGATCACCGGTCGCGGGTCGAAGGTGATCGCCTTGATGATCTCCTGTGGCGGATACCGCACAATCACGGCGCCGTTGGAACAGACGGTCGGCCCAGGTGGCAGACCGAGTTCCTCGAACAGTGGTTTGGTGCCGTGCCAGGACCGACCAGTCGACAGCACCACCGGTACCCGAGCCTGGACAACCAGAGCAACCGCTTCGGCCACCGCACGCGGTAGCAAGCCGTTGCGATCGACGACGGTGCCATCAATGTCCAGCGCGACCAAACGTGGTCGCCAGCCCTGACTAGCTGAATGTGTCAACGCGGGATCAGAACGTCCCGGCCTCCCAAGTACGGCCGTAGCGCCTCCGGAACGCGTACCGATCCATCTGCCTGCTGGTGATTCTCCACGATCATGATGATGAACCTGGTCATTGCGCAGAGCGTCCCGTTCAAAGTGGCGACAGGCGCAGTGCCGGAATCGAAGCGGGCCCGGATATTCAGCCGTCGCGCCTGGAAATCGGTGCAGTTGGAGGTCGAGGTGATCTCGCGATAGCGATCTTGAGTGGGCAGCCAGCTGTAAAGGTCGTACTTGCGTGCGGCGCTCAGGCCAAGATCACCAGCAGCCAGCTCGATCACCTGGAAGGGGATCTCGAGGGCGGTGACAAAGTCCTTCTGCCACTGCAGCAACCGCTGATGTTCCGCTGCTGACTGCGCCGGCGCGCAGAAGACGAACATCTCGACCTTGTCGAACCAGTGCACCCGGAAGATGCCCCTCGTGTCCTTGCCGTGGGAGCCTGCCTCCCGTCGATAGCTCGGGCTGAAGCCGACATAGCGGCGCGGCAATGTGTCAGCGTCCAGAATCTCGTCGGTGTGGTAGGCCGCTAGCGGAACCTCCGCGGTGCCGACCAGATAAAGATCATCTTCTTCGAGATGGTAGACGTCCTGTGCGGCCTGGCCCAGGAAGCCAGTGCCCTCCATCGCCTGCGACTTGACCAAAGCTGGCGGGATGAACGGAATGAAGCCGTTGCCGATCGCGGTGTTCATCGCGAGGTTGATCAACGCGAGTTCGAGCTCTGCCCCTTGCCCGGTGAGGTAGTAGAAGCGAGACCCAGACACCTTGGCGCCGCGTTCCACATCGATGGCCCCGAGCAGCTGGCCGAGCTCCAGATGATCTTTGGGCCGGAAGCCCTCCGCGGCGAAATCGCGCGGCGTACCAAGCGTCTCGAGTACGACGTAGTCGTCTTCGCCGCCCTGCGGCACGTCCTCAAAGACAAGGTTCCCAACCTGCCGCAGCATCTGGTCGAAGGCGATCGCAATCTCGTTCTGAGCCGCCTCTGCCTTCTTGACCATGTCGGCAAGTTCCTTGGTACGGCTCAGCAGCATCGCACGGTCCTCACCGTCGGCCTGCGCGACTTGCTTGCCAAGCGTCTTCTGCTCGGCCCGCAGCTCTTCATAGTGAGCAATGGCGTTGCGGCGCGCCTCGTCTGCAGTGACCAGGTCGTCGACCAAAGACTCCGACTCACCGCGGGCGCGCTGAGAGGCCCGTACTCGGTCGGGATCGAGGCGAAGCACCTTGACATCAATCACCGGGCAAGCCTAGCCATCACGATCAGCCGAATGGTGAACCGTGCCCATTGCAGAGCGAGCGTTGGGTGCTGCTGCCATGATGAAGCAGTTATGGTCCGCCGCCCCCCGACCCGATCGTCGGTTCTCATCGCGATCTTGTTGCTAGTGGCTTTCGCAGCCTGGACCTGGCTCACCTTTAATTCGGCGGCTCTCGCGGCCTTCGATCTTCGTACTGCGCCACCTCCCTTGGAGCCGGGATCGGCGGCCGCAGAAATCGCCGCCGCCTTTGCGTTGCTCACCTGGCCGGGGTTTGAATACGCCGCGCTGGCGGCCATCGCGTTGTGGGCGTTGCGGCGCCGATTACGCCAACTCGCGGTGGCGCTGGTTCTGGTGATCGCGCTCGGTTGGGGCGGCGTCTCGCTGCTCAAGATCACCTTCCAACGGGAGCGACCGCCGCAGGCGCTGGATCTGCTGACCGCGTACGGCTACGCCTATCCCTCTGGCCACATGACCGGGGTGGTCGCTCTGTCGATCGCCGTTGGAGCGACCTTCGCTGTGACCAGGCAGAGCGTGCGGGCCCGGATCGTCTGGCAAGTGGGCTCCGGTCTGCTGGTACTCGCGGTTGCCTTCGATCGCTGGATCACCGGCGCACACTACATCTCCGACATCGTGGGCGGCGCACTGTTTGGGGCGCTCGCGGCAACCACGGCACTGCTGGTAGGCGGAGTCAGCGTGCCGGTACCGCACGAGCTGGTCGGCGAGATCGTCCGCAGCCGGGCTATCGCCGAGGAGACTTCAACCGCACCGCCGCGGCGCGCCGCGGTCATCTACAACCCGGCCAAGGTCACCGACTGGATCACGTTTCGGCGGCACGTGGAATACGAGTTGAAGAGTCGCGGCTGGGATCGTGCCATCTGGCTAGAGACCACGAGCGAGGATCCCGGCCGGGCAATGACTGAGCAAGCCGTACGCGAGAACGTTGACCTGGTACTGGGCGCTGGCGGTGATGGCACGATCCGCGTGATCTGTTCCGGGCTCGCCCATACCGGAATTCCTTTCGGCCTGATCCCTGCTGGCACGGGCAATCTGCTGGCCCGCAATATCGGCATCCCGCTGGACGAGGGGGCTGCGCTGGGCGTCGCCTTTGACGGTGTCGACAAAGCGCTGGACCTGGTACGCCTCCAGGTTGACGACCAGCCGCCTGATCATTTTGCGGTGATGGCGGGCATTGGCCTGGACGCCGTGATCATGGAGGGTGCCGATCCGAAGATGAAGAAGGCAGTCGGGTCAGCTGCCTACTTCGTTTCGGCGGCCCAAAACGCCAACCATCCCGCGATGCACGCGACTATCGCGGTCGATGATCAGCCGCCGATCAGGCGCCGCGCGCACCTCATTGTGGTTGGCAATGTCGGTTTCCTGATGGCCAACATCCAACTGATTCCCGACGCCAGGGCCGATGACGGAATGCTGGACGTGTTGATCGCCTCTCCGCGTACGCTCAGCGACTGGGTCAGGCTGACGACCCGCGTCTTGGCCCGACGCCGGCAACCCGACGACCAGCTGGATCGGCTCTCTGGCCACCGGGTCATGATCACGGTGGAGGAGCGTGATCAGGTTCAGCTTGACGGCGACACCGTCGGTGAATGCAACACCCTCGTCGCTGAGGTGGTGCCTGGTGCACTGCGGCTGCGGGTGCCGAGGCCGGTCCGCGAGCTGACGACCGGCGACGGCGAGGTCAGCTCCGCGATACGCGCCGGACGGCGCATTCACGTGCCTGGGGGACAGTCCGTCAGCCGCGCAGCTTCCGCAGCCAGGTCGCGGCTGCGACGTACTCCTCGTTAGAGGTGCCTTCTCGGATGGTCGGCTCAGCCAGGTCGGCCCGTGGGTAACTGCCAAGGAAAACCACGTCGCGGCAGACCCGATGCAGTCCCATCATCGCCTCAGCAAGACGAGCGTCGTCGATGTGACCCTCGGCGTCGACGCTGAAACAGTAGTCGCCGAGGCTCTTCTTGGTCGGGCGGGACTCGATCCGGCACAGGTTCACGCCGCGGCTGGCGAACTGTTCGAGGATCTCAAGAAGGGCACCTGGATGGTCGTCGCGCATGAACAGAACCATCGTGGTCTTGTCGGCACCAGTAGCTGGACCAACCGGTCCGGGCCGCGAGACCAACACAAATCGCGTGACCGCGTCCGGATTGTCGGCAATGTCTTTCGCTAGCGGTACCAGGCCGTGCAATTCGCCGGCGATCTGTGCACAGATTGCTGCATCGAACCGCGAGCTCGGATCGGCCACCTCGGCAGCGGCGGCGGCGGTCGAGCCGCCCTCGGTGATGATCGCCTGGGGCAGGTTGTCGGCGAGCCAGTCGCGGCATTGGGCTGCCGCATGCGGATGGGTGAGCACTCGGCGTACGTCCTGGAGTTGCATGCCGCTTCGCGCGAAGAGTCTGAACTGAACCGGGAGCACCACCTCGCGGATGATCCTCAGCGGTTCCCCGTATGCCAGGTTGTCCAGCGTCGCAGAAACCCCACCTTCAACCGAGTTCTCGATTGGCACCAAGGCGGCGCCGACGTCGCCGTCGCGGACCGCCTGGAGCGCTTGCGCGACAGTCGGGTACGGGGTGGGCTCGTCTGGTAATGCCGGCAGCGTCAGCAGGGCTTGGTGGGTGAAGGTGCCGACCGGGCCGTAATAGCCGTAGTGATTGGGCGGGACTGCGAGCACCGCCACAGGTTATCGCTGCGCGAAGCGGCGGTCTGACCATTTCTCACCCGCATGGTGGTCGCCGGCCTGGTACGCAAGTCCACGCCTCGGCTCCCGAACTGGTCGAGGCACTGACCTGCCCGAAGCAGTATGTCTACTTCACCGCGGCCGAAGGTGCCGGAGACCACTGCGAATCCGGAGCGTGTGCCCTCTACCTGGCCTCGTACGCGTCTTAGGCTGCCTGTCGCAGGCCAAGCCGCTCCAGCGCTGTCTCGCCGCGCCGTGCCACCGGCACGGAGGATGTTGCCGCGGCCAGCCCTGAAACTGGCATCCCGGAATAGCTCGACTCGGCTCGCTCGACCAGATAGGTCTCGTGCCAGATGCCTACCGCACCTGGAGCCTTACGCGCCAGACGATTGAACGCCGCCCAGGCCGGGCGGTGGGCTGCACTCCGATCGCTTGCGTAGTGATACAGCTTCTCGTGCGAGTTCCAGTACTGCACCAGGAGCGGTCCGCCGGCGCCGAAAGTCAGCCGGTAGCCGAGGAAGCCGGAGTCTTCTTCCTTTGAGAGCTCAGCGAGCATTTTCGGCATGGCGTTGAACACTGGCAGCCAGAGATCTGGGCGCCACGGCTTGTTGATGCGCATCCCGATCAGGAATACGACAAGATCGCCGTCATAGTCATGAGTCATGCGGCCTGGAATCACGGCGGCCATGAAATCCTCCAATTGGATAGTCTTACTCTCCAATATTGGCGAGTAACACTATCCAATGTCAAGTTAGGCAGCTATGCGAATATCTGAGCTCTCATCGCAGACCGGCGTTCCCGTTGCGACGATCAAGTTCTATCTGCGGGAGAAGCTGCTGCACGAGGGCGTTCGGACTTCGGCCACGCAGGCCCAATACGACGAGAGTCACGTGGCGAGGTTGCGCCTTATTCGGGCGCTGTTGGGTCCAGCCGGGCTTTCCGTCGCGGCAGCACACCAGGTGATTCAAGCCCTCGAGCAACCGCCGGAGTCGCTGCATGAGCTGCTCGGAGTTGCAGCAACGGCCGTGGCCGGACCAGATGTTGACGACGCGCTCCGGGCACTCGAGGAGGCTGGCTTCGAGCTGCCTGAGGGTGCACTCGATGTCTATCTGGACCACATGCGCCAGATCGCGCAGTTCGAGATCGACAACCTGCCGACCGATTCACCGACGGCCGCGGTGCGGTATGTCGTGCTGGGCACAGTCCTGATCGAGCCTCTCATCCTGGCTCTGCGTCGAGTGGCCGAACAAGAAGCCTCCGCTCGCCGCTTCGGCTGACTGTAAAAGATCGTCAAGCAGGTGCTGTACCGAGGTTCTTGACAGATCTACCAGCGGGATGTTGACAGACTGGCCTGCGTGGCGGTCACTGAGAGTTTTATCGCTGGTCTCCCCAAGGCGGAACTGCACGTCCACCACATCGGCTCAGTGTCACAGCGCGTGGTCGCCGAGCTGGCGGCGCGGCACCCCGGAACCGTGCCTAGCGATCCGGACCAATTGGCGCAGTTCTTCATCTTCGAGGACTTTCCGCACTTCATCCGGAACTACCTCGCGGTTGTGGATCTGATCAAGACAGCCGAAGACGTCCACTTGATCACCTACGGGGTCGCAGCCGACATGGCGGCTCAGAACATCCGGTACGCCGAACTGACAGTGACGCCCTACATCTCGATCACCGAAGACCTGCCTGCGGAGGCGTTCCTCGAGGCGATCGAGGACGCTCGTCGCTCGGCATACCGTGATCTTGGCCTGGAACTGCAGTGGATCTTCGACATTCCGGCCGATTTCGGGATGCCGGCAGCCGAGCTGACGGCGTCGGTTGCTCTTGATCATGAGGTGCCTGCGCTGGTCGGGCTGGGAGTCGGCGGATCGGAGCAGGGCTTTCCGCGTTCGATGTTTCACGACCAGTTCGATCGGGCTCGGGCGGCGGGTTTGCACAGCGTGCCGCACGCCGGCGAGACCACCGGGCCAGAGACGATCTGGGACGCATTGGTGAGTCTGGGCGCCGAGCGGATCGAGCATGGCATAACCGCGGTTCATGACCAGCGCCTGCTGGAACACCTAGTGCAGCACAAGATCACGTTGGACCTCTGTCTGACCTCCAACGTCGCCTTGCGCCAGGTGCCCGACCTTGATCATCATCCGATTCGGGAGCTGGTGGCAGCCGGAGTGACGGTGACCATCAACACTGACGATCCACCCATGTTCGGCACTGATCTCAACTCCGAGTACGCTATCGCGGCTCGGCTGCTGAACCTCGATGAACGCGGCCTTACCGAGCTTGCCCTCGCGGCCGTTGACGCGTCCTTTGCCCCTCACGAAACCAAAGCCGCGTTGCGTACCGAAATCAGCCCCTATGCGGCGAGGCCAGCTCCTTGACCGGGACTGCCGCCTGCGCTCGCGCTGCCTTTGACGGCGCGCTGCGTGGCGGCACCTTGCTGGGCTCTGCACCTGGGCCAGAGACCGGCGGGGATGATGCCGCTGGTGGGGCTTTCGGCTTCTTGAAGGGGAAGAGCTCGGGGCGGTCGGGCTGCCGCCACCACAAGATCACCGCAAGCACCATTGCCATCTGTACGATCGGCGACACGGTGTCCCGCATTCGGGTAGCGGTGAAGTCAAGAGCGGGACCAAGATCAATCGCTCGACCTGGTACGTACGCCAGTGACAATGTTGCGCCCCTGATCAGCATGATCTTGTCGAGCTTGCTGGCCGCCAGTACCGCGAGCGGCATCCAGGCGAGCATGTCGTACCAGGAGAGCGTGTACATCGAAGTGATCAGCCACGCGACCGAGAGCACGAGCGCCGTGCGCAGCGCGATGGTCAGCGGATCCTGCCGCAGGTCGGCATCCTTGTCCAAACCAGGAGCCGCTGTCCAGGGCACCACTCGGGAGAGCATCCAGGCGATCACGATCAACCCGATGTAGGAGATCACTCCGACAATGATCTTGGCGTTGAACCCGGTCATGAAGACATCGAGCAGCCGATAGAGCGGATTGGCCCAAGACCCGACGGAGACATAGCCACCGTTACGCAGGGCCTGGAGGAACGCCGTGGGTTGCCAGAGCACGTAGGCCAAGCCCATCGGGACCGCGGTGCCCAGGCAGAGCAGCAGCGCCTTCTTCGGTTCGCGCCGGTACGCCCACAGCATGGCGAGGCCCCACAGGCCGATACTCACCTTGGCGCACCCGGCAAGCCCGATGCCCAGGCCCGCGACGAACGGATTCTTGCGCATGAACAGCAGACCGCCAACTGCAAACATCACCGCCAGTGGTTCGTTGTGCGCACCAGCGACCACAGCCCAGATCAACAACGGATTGGCGATCGTCAGCAGCGCGACGCGCCCCTGGCGCCGTGGATCGCCATGCGCCAGCAGCACCACACCCGCGCAGGCCAGGATGAACGGCACTACCGAGAACAGCTGCAGCCAGAACACGATGTCGTGCATGTTTTCGCCACCGAATTTGTTGGCGATCAGCTGCGTCCAGGAGGTGATCGGGCCATAGACGCTCGGGGTGTCCTGCCACGGCCGCTCGGTCCAGCGCAGCACCGGATCGAACTGGCCGCGGAACACCTCGGCTGGTGTGATCTCGTACGGGTCGCGCCCGATTGCCTGCAGCCGCCCGTACGCCGCGTACATCAGGACGTCGGCCGAGGTCATCGGCGGCACGCAGGCAGTCAGCAGGCTGAGCACCGTGCCTAGCCCGAAGAGTTTTTTGAATTTGGGCTTCCAGCCGTCAGCGATTGCCCGCAGCCCGACCCAGAGGCCGAGTGCACCGAGGATGATCGCGGACCAGATCAGCAGCGAAACAAACCACTCATCGGGCTTCACTAGGCCGGCCGGCAGGTACCAGGGAGGCAGGTAGGACTGCCGTGGACCAAGGGTCAAGGTGACGGCGGACGGACCGAGAAAACCGGCAAGCAACGTCAGCGCAGTGGCACCGACGATTCCGAACAAGGCGAACTGGTGGTTCCGGTGCCAGATTCCTGGCCGGTAGGAGGGCTTTGGCGGCTTGGCCGGATTCCCGCTCCGGCGCTTGTTCTTGGTCGCCGTCATGGATTCATGCCTGCTTACCTCGGAGTCGTCTGAATACACCGGTCACACCACCGGAAGCCTTCAAGTCCTTTAGCTCGGCCTGCACCAGGCCACGGGCTGCCAACGCCCGAGTCACGTCTCGCAGCTGGGCTGCCCGGTGCAATTGGGCACCGAGGTCACTGCCGGTAGCGCGGTGACGCAGGTCGATCTCGATCTCTTGAATCTTCAACCCCGCCCGCAGTACATCGATGGTCATACCTACTTCCAAGCCCCAGCCGGCAGCCAACGGACTTGCCAGCTCAAAAGCACGCCGGGTGAGACAGCGCTGTCCAGAAAGCGGCGCCCGCGGACTCCAGCCAGTCAACTCCGCAATCCCACGCCTTGCGGTGTTCACGACCAAACCGAAGCCGCCGGGCACACTACCATCCGCGGTGTGCTGAGCTGGCAGCACGGCGATCGTCAGGTCCGCCTCACCTTTGACCACCGGTGTGATCAATGGCGCACAGTTCGTGGCCGAGTCAGAAAGATCGGCATCGAGCAGCAGCAGGCATCCTGCTTCGGGCCGATTGTCGCGTTGCTCGATCACGCCCAGTCCGTTGACTGCGGACTCCACTGCAGCAGCCTTGCCTCGGTTGCGGGTGTGGGAGACCACGATCGCACCGGCGCCTGCCGCGTAGTCCGCCGTACGATCGCTGCTGCCGTCATCGCAAACGATCACGATGTCGACACCGGGGAGATCTCTTGCCGCGGTCACGGTGGCGGCAATTCGTTGCTCTTCGTCCTTGGCCGGGATCACGCACGCGACACGGGACAGGGCGGCGGTCACCCAGCCAAGGCTAGCCCCGGTAACGCGGCTCGCCTGGCGGGTTCTCACAATCGGTAATCTCCTCGTCATGTCCGTTGAAGCAGTCACTGCACCAGGGGTCCGGTCCGAGGTCGGCCGGTTGCGTACCGTGCTGCTGCATCGTCCGGGCAACGAGCTGAAACGGTTGACGCCACGCAACAACGATGCGCTGCTTTTCGACGGATTGCCCTGGGTAGACCGGGCGCAGCAGGAGCACGACGAGTTCGCTGAGACGCTCCGCAATCGCGGGGTCGAAGTGCTCTATGTGAGCACGTTGCTCGTCGAAACGTTGGCAGACCCCACTGCGCGCGCCAAGGCAGTTCAAGATCTCGTTTCTGACATCCGGCTAGGTGAGACCCTGCGGATTTACCTTCTGCGCTACCTTGCTGATCTTGGTCCGGAGGAGCTGGCCGAGATCATGATGGCCGGCCTCCGCAACGACGAGGTGCAGGGCACGGGCAGTCTGGTTGCCGCCCTCTACCGATCCGATCATTTCCTGATCGATCCGCTGCCCAACCTGTTGTTTACGCGTGATTCCAGCGTTTGGATCGGAGACCGGGTCACGATCACTTCATTGGCGATGCCGGCGCGCCGGCGCGAAACTCAACTGACCGAATTGATCTACGCATTCCATCCGCGATTCACCGGAATCGAGCGGATCCACGGCTGGCGGGAGGAATACCTGGAGGGGGGTGATGTCCTGGCTATGGCCGACGGGGTGCTGGCGGTTGGGGTCGGTGAGCGGACTCAGCCGTCGGGTGCCGAGCGTCTGGCACGGACTACCTTCCGGCTCGGACTTGCGCACACCGTACTTGTCGTGCCGATCAATCAAGATCGCGCCACCATGCATCTGGACACCATCTGCACCATGGTCGACGTCGACGCGGTGGTGATGTACCCGAACGTCGCACACCAGCTGTCCGCTATCACGGTTCGCTCCGGCAACGGTTCGGATCTCGTCGTCGATCAGCCGGCTCCCTTTCTCCAAGCCGCGGCCCGGGCGATGGGCATTGACCGATTGCAGTTGATTGACACCGGGCTCGACCCGGTGACCGCCGAGCGCGAGCAGTGGGACGACGGCAACAACACGCTGGCCATCGAGCCGAAGGTTGCGGTCGCCTACGAGCGGAACGTCGAGACCAACCAGCGTCTCGTCGAGGAGGGCATCGAGGTGATCCCTATTGCCGGGTCAGAGTTGGGTTCCGGTCGCGGCGGGCCGCGCTGTATGTCGTGTCCGATTGCCCGCGACTGATCAATGAGGCGATTCCGCGAGAACAGCTGCCACTCGATCTGGGTCGTCGGTGGTCAACACGCTCACTCCAAGATCGCGGCAGAACCTGATGTCGTCAGGTTCGTTCACGGTCCAGGCATGCACCTGGTGCCCGCGCTGTTGTGACCGCTGGACGAACTCGGGGTCTTCCTTGATCAATGCCAGATCCGGACCGACGACGCGTACCCCGTCCGGCAGCTTGCCGTCGCGCCACCGACCAAGATCTTTTTCAATGAGCAATGTGCGTTCCAGCCCAGGTAGCAGCCAGCCGAACCGCCTGACCGCCTTGACCGAGAAGGAGACCAGCTGGACTGGTGAGCCTGGCTGATCCCAGCCAAACTCGGCGAGCATCGCGGCCACCCGTTCCTCGACTGCGCGGCCCCGCTCGTTAGGGTGCTTTGTCTCGATCACCATGCTGACCGGTATCCGGTCTTGGCGGGCATCCCTGACCATGATCATCAATTCCCGCAGGGTGATCAGCTCGCGCTGCTCGGGCTTTGGATCAGGAACCCTCCAGGAGCCGAAATCCAGCAGCTTGAGTTCCGCCACGGTGCGCTGATACGCCGGTCCCGTGCTAGTCGAGGTCCGATCCAACGTCAGATCGTGCAGGCAGATGAGCTCGTCGTCGGCGCTGAAATGCACGTCGCACTCCAGTCCGAGGGGAATCTCGGTCTCGTGCGCCCACTCAATCGCCGCCTGGTAGGCCGCCCGTGTCGCCTCCGGATGTCGTGAGGAGTAGCCACGATGGGCGACCAGAAACGGCGGGGTGGTCAGGAACGGCGGGATGGTCACCTCAGCTGACACGCTCGCCAAGGTGTCATCTGCGGGCCACATTCCGGTGACGCAATGCCAAACCGCAGATCAACATCACCAGCCCCCCGACCACTATGGCCGCCACCGAAGAGCCGAGCCAGCCGGGCGGTACGAATCCGATCGTCGCACCCATCCCGGTCCAGAAGTCGGCCCAACCGGGAACGGTTCCGGGGTAGACCAGCTGGTACGCGGCGAATCCGCAAGCCCAGGCGATCACCGGCGCGACTCGGAACCTCGCGGTGGTGGAGACATCCCAACGTTGCCGGCAGACCACAAGGAAGTCCACCGCGGCGACGGCGTACAGCGGCACAAAGACTGAGCCGATCAGGAACAGGAAGGACTGGTACTGGCCCAAGTCGAGCAGCCCGGCCAACAACGTTGCCGTTGCCCCAATCAACACCGCGATGATCCTCCGGTCGACTCGAGGGAGGATGTTGTGCACCGACATCGTCGTCGAATAGACGTTGGCAAAGACCTCGTCCACCTCATCGACGAGCAAGATCGCGATGGCAATAGCCCCCGCCGGGAGAGTGACCAGCGCGGTGATCACATCAGCTGCACCGAGGTTGAGCACTGCAAAGACGCCGAGGGTGTAGTACGCGACGGCGGCGATGCCGTAGCCCAGGGATGCGCCCCAGAAGGCCGCCTTGCGGGTTCGCGAGTGCCGGCTGTAATCCGCAGCTAGCGCTGCGTATGAGATGACTCCGGCTATCGCAAGATCAACAGCGGGCCAGAAACCGAGCACCGACTCTTGCGGGATCGACTGCCGCGGCTGCAGCAGGACCTGGGCGAACAAGTACACCGAGGCAATGAGCACCAGCCAGACCATGATCTTGCGCAGCAGCCGTACGCTACCCAGTGGGCGGATCGCCATCACCGTGGCGGCAGCTCCGGCCAAGATCACGAAAGGCCAGCGCCAGGTCTGGCCTAGCACAGCCGCTGCGGCCGTAGAAATCACGATGATCTCCAGAGTCGCCCAGCCCACGTTCTGCGCAATATTCAGCACTGTTGGTATCACTGACCCGCGGCGGCCGACCAGGCCGCGCAGCGAGACCATCGCCGGCGCGCCGGTGGCCGCACCGATCAACGCCGAAGCTCCGAGCAGGATCGCCCCGAGCCCACAGCCCACCACGATCGCCACCAGCGCGAGCCCCAGTGATCCCGCCGTCGTCGCGATCAGTGCCCCGGTCAGCGGTCCGAACAAGCTGATGCCGAGGTTGGCCCACAGCGCCAGCTGATCTGCGAACCGGAGCGGTCGGGGCGGTTCCGTGGTAAGGGTGAGTGGCGCCTCGGGGGTTGGGCGTTCGGAGACGTCAGGGGTGTTGGTTGGTGTGGAGGTGGCGGACATCGCAGGCTCCCTACGCCGGCATTACCCGGTCAGGTTCGGTCGGTCGGCGGACCCGCGCTGTTGTACGCACTCCGCCCTCTCAGCCCACCATGTGGTGTGAGCTCCCGAAGGTTTCCCCTATGTTAGCCTCCCGGCTCGGTGACGCTGGAAACTTCACCCGAGCTGAAGCCTATTCGACCAGTTAACGCCTGACCTGCTGCTCGCACGCTCAGCTGGAGTGAAGGTTCCAGCGAGGAGGCGCGCCGACGAGCGTCAGCCCTCGATGGGCAATCCGCTGGTCACCCAGGCAGAGAGGCCGCCGTCGAGATTGACCGCCTCACGGCCTTGGGCATTGAGGTATTGAGCCACCCGAGCGGACCGAGCACCGACGGCACACACGCAGATGACTCGATCGTCCACCTCGCCCAGGCGCTGCATCAGCTGGTCCATCGGAATGTGAACCGAGCCCGCGATGCGACCGCCGGCCCACTCGTCATCGGCACGGACGTCAAGCAGCATCCAGCCCTCGGCCAGCCGCGCTGCGACCTCCCCTGGCTGAATGGTTGGCACATGGTCTGCAAACATCATGTCCACCCTAGTCGGGGTGGCCCGAGCTCCCTGCCACCGTCAGCGCGCTCGGACGAAGGCCATCGCCTCGGCAACCAGACCCCGGCATGCGTCCTCATCACCTCCGCTGACCCCGCTGTACTCCTCGCACAGTGACTCGAACAACGCTGTCTGATCCAGGTTGCTGGCCATGATCTACTTCAACAGCTTGGACAGTCGGCGATCGGCAAGCTTCTTGCCGCCGGTCTGACAGGTCGGACAGTACTGCAGCGAAGAGTCTGCGAAGGACACCTCGGCGATGGTGTCACCACAGACACCGCATTTTTCGCCGGTACGCCCGTGGACCCGTAAACCTGACTTCTTCTCGCCTTTCAAGTCCTTGGCGGCCAACCCATCAGCACGTTGAATGGCATCCGCCAGCTCGCCCTTGATCGCTGCAAAGAGCGTGCTGAGCTCAGCTTCGGTGAGCGAGTTCGATGGCTTGAACGGGCTGAGCTTGGCCGCATGCAAAATCTCGTCGGAGTACGCGTTGCCGATGCCGGCGATGGTCCGCTGATCTTTGAGAACTCCCTTCAACTGGGCGCGACCAGCCTTGGCCAGCACCACAGCGAGTGCGGGCTGATCGAACTCATCAGTCAGTGGATCAGGACCCAAAGTCGCCACCATCGGAATGGACAGCGGATCGGTGACGACATAGACAGCGAGCTTGCGCTGGGTGCCCGCCTCAGTGAGGTCGAAGCCGGACGAATCGTCGAGGCGTACCCGCAAGGCAAGAGGGCTTTTGCTGGGCTTCGGCGGTGCATCAGGGAGAGAGTCGCGCCAACGCAACCAACCGGCTCGTGCCAGATGGAAGACCAGATGCAGCCCTTGGGCGGAGAGGTCGAGGAACTTGCCCCGGCGAGTTACTGACTCGATCTCCAAACCATGTAGCGCCGACAGCGGTGGATCGTAGGTCTTGAGCGCGCTGAAGGCGACGAGATCGATCCGAGCGATGCTATGCCCGACGCACTTCTCGGTCAGGAACCGCGCCAGCGACTCCACTTCCGGCATCTCAGGCATGGGCCCATTATGGACATCCGGCTCAGTGGCCGGACCAGGTAGGCGGGGGCAGCCGGAGGGCCACGGCAAGCCGCTGGAGGTACTCCTCTCGCGGCAGCTCTATCGCCCCAAGCGATGCCAGATGCGGCGTCTGCCACTGCACGTCGAGCAGCCGATCCGCTGCGCCAGCCCGCAGCAGCCGCTCGACCAACGCCACGAGCGCCACCTTCGACGCATCCCGCCCAATGCCAGGTCGATAGAACATGGATTCGCCCGCGAATAAGCCGCCGACACTCACTCCGTAAAGGCCACCTGCCAGTTCCCCGCTGATCGTCCAGGCTTCCACCGTATGCACGACACCGCGCTTGAAAAGCCGCTTATACACCCGGCGGATGTCGCGGTTGATCCATCCGCTGTGGCGGCGCCGATCGGCACAGCCGTCCAGTACGTCATCGAACGCGGAGTCGATCCGGATCTCGTAGCGCCGGATGGATTTCCGCAGCGAGTGGCTGACCCGCAGGCCGTCCAGCGGGATGATGGCACGCTGCAGAGGTGAGTACCAACCCATCAGTCCGGGCTGCGCGGGCATCGGGAAGGCGCCACACTCATAGGCCGCCAGTGCGAGCTCTTCGTTGAAGACCCGCGAAACTCCGATCAGGTCGTCATGCCGCCACAGCTCCGGCGATCCGAACGGCGAGTCCATTTCGGCATACTCCCACCTGGGCAAAGCGCACTGTTTGGGCTGCTCGCGCAATCGCGCGCTGAGATCCGCCTACTTCGTCGTCGCTCGCAGAGGTAAAACGCCTCCGCTCGCTTCTCCTCAGCACGGCGGCGCGCGATTTCCCGACGCTCGCAGCTCCTTGACCAAGGACTTACTCGGGGTTCTCCCCGGGTCACGGTCCCGCGGCTAGCTGAGCCGGCCAAGTACGCTAGTGGCGAGCACTGCCCGGGCGGGCAGCTTGAACGCATCGGGAGCCACAGATCCCGACGCAAAGCTTCTTGGAGGCCTGATGGCGACAGCGCAGGAGGTGCGCCGGAGGATCGCCACGGTGATGACACCTGTGGCGAATCTGGTCACCGCGCAGGGCGCGGGCGGCGCGCTGCGCCAGGTACTCGAAATCGCTATCGATGGCTATGGGCGACTGCCCAGCGCGAAAACCGCCGCTGCCCGCCACCTGCAGCGTCAGGCAGGCTCTGTCGACGAGGCCATCTCCTCGGTCATTGACCATCATGTGCGGCTCGCCTCGGCACAAGGTTTTGTGACCAACATCGGCGGCGTGGCCACACTTCCGGTGGCCGTCCCCGCTAACATCACTGGCGTCGCAATCGTCCAGATCCGGATGGTTGCCGCGATTGCGCACCTGCGTGGCTACGACCTCAATGACAATCGGGTTCGCACCTCGCTTGTGATGTGCCTGATGGGCGGGGAGCAGGTCGCCAAGCACATTGCACACGGAACGCTGCCGACCTCGCCCATGGCGGTGGCAACCGCGCCGATCTTCGATCCTGAACTCGACCAGCTCGTTGCTGACGAGGTGGTCACCGACCTCGCGGCTCGCATCGGCGGGAAGAACGTTGCGCTAGCGATCATCAAGCGGGTTCCGCTGATGGGCGGTGGCATCAGCGCTGTTATGGACGGCATCGCGACTTACCAGATCGGCCGCTACGCGAGTGGGGAGTTAGTGCGACGTCGCGCGCTCGTGACAAATTAGGAGCTGCTCGCGCATCGCGCTTTGAATCCGCCGCTCGCAGTTGACAAGGCTGCCCTGGAGGCGTCTGACGGGTTAGCTCCCGCGTTTATCCTGCTCAGGTGATTCCCGCGCGCGTGCGGGCATGGGCTCAAGAGCATCTGGAGCCCGAGATCATCGCGATCGAGCCCGTTGGTGGCGGTAGGACCGACACCATTTCAGCGGTTTACCTCCTCCGCGGAGAACCGGTGATACTGCGCTACGTCTCCATTGAGCGTTGGGGCGAGATCGGTCGCCAGCACGTCTCCTGTGAGGCGCTCGGCTGCACCCTGATGGAGGGTTCGAGCCTTCCCGTACCACACCTGATCGCGTCGGATCCGGATGGCAGTCAGGCCGGTGCCTATGCCAACCTCACCACCTGGCTTCCCGGCCGCGTTCGGCTTGATCCGCTGAACCTCGACGCGATCGATGAGCTGGCGAGGATCGCGGTGATCATTCACGGCACACCGGTGGATGATGATCATCGACCTCGACCGTACGAGTTCTGGACTCCACCTGATCTTGAGGTGCCGAGCTGGACCTCGCGGCCGGAGTCCTGGCAACGGGCCATCGACGTCTTCCACCAGGGTCCGCCACCCACCCATCAGGGCCTGGTTCACCGGGATTTTCATCCAGGAAACATCCTGTGGGAAGGCGATCGGATAACCGGCGTGATCGACTGGGCCGAGACCTCGTGGGGTCCTCCTGACCTGGACGTGATGCATTCCCGAGCGAACTTCGTGATGCTGCACGACGTGGACAGCGCCGTCGCGTTTTCCGATGCCTATCGATGGCACGGCGGCAGGCTCGACGATGATCAAGACGCTGAGCTCTTCTGGGCCGTGAGCGACATCCTGGGCTTCCTGCCTGATCCCGCGGAGATCATTGCCGCGCTCATCCGACACAGACGTGATCTCACCGCTCACGTGGTACGCGGGCGCCTGGAGCATCTGCTCATGATCACCCTCGGCGAAACCCGTCACTGACGGCGCCTCTTCCGCCCGCTCTGGCTGCAACTGTGACTAACAGTCCAGCGTCAATTCTTGCGGACTGCCTTGCGAATAAGGTTAGGTTGTCTTAAGTTAGGCAAGCCTCACCTATTCGTTGACAGCGACGGGCGCACTCAGCGAGGAGGCACTCGGTACTGCGGGGACGAGGAGAGATGCTAGCCAACTTCTTGATTGGCTTACGCGAGGGCCTAGAGGCCGCGCTCATTGTCAGCATCCTCATTGCCTACTTGGTGAAGTCCGATCGCCGCCATTTGCTGCCGCAAATCTGGCTTGGCGTGGGTATCGCGGTCACCATCTCACTTGGCTTCGGCGCCGCGCTCACCTTCGGACCAAAAGGGCTCACCTTCGAAGCCCAGGAACTGATCGGCGGCCTGCTCTCCATCGTGGCCGTCGGTTTCGTCACCTGGATGATCTTCTGGATGGCGAAGGCGGCGCGATCACTATCCGGCGAACTACGGTCCCAGATCGACAAGGCCGCCGACGCGGGACGGTGGTCGTTGGTCGTCATCGCGCTACTGGCTGTCGGCCGTGAAGGCCTGGAAACGGCATTGTTCCTTTGGGCCGCTACTGAGGCTGCAGCCCAGGGCGGCACCTCGACTACCCTCCCCCTCCTCGGTGCCGCCCTCGGTCTGCTAGTCGCCATCGTGCTGGGCTACCTGATCTACCGCGGTGCCCTAAAGATCAACTTGAGCCGCTTCTTCACCTGGACCGGCGCTTTCCTGATCGTTATCGCGGCGGGGGTGCTGGCGTACGGTGTGCATGACCTGCAGGAGGCTCGATTCCTGCCCGGGCTGAACAACCTGGCCTTCGATGTTTCTGAGACCATCCCACCCACCTCGTGGTACGGAACGCTCCTCAAGGGCGTGTTCAATTTCTCGCCCGCGACAACCGTTCTCGAAGCGGCCGCCTGGCTTGCCTACTTCATTCCTACGATGACGATTTTCCTCTATCAGACGCGCCAGCGTGCGCACGCTACCTCACGCCCAGCTCCTGAGCCAGTTGGGGCATCCGGAAGGAAATGATCATGACCCGACCGAACTGTCGGGCCGGCGATTTCGCCGTGCCGAGGCGCGTCCTCGTCCTTGCCTCGAGTTGTGCCCTTCTAGGCCTGCCTTTGCTGGCCGGATGCACCGACAACACCTCAGCCGGTAGCTCGGGTGCCGCGGCAAGTGCGAATCCACGTGCCTTGACCGTGCAGGCAACTGACTCCGAGTGCAAGATTTCCTCGGCCACCGCCCCGTCGGGCGCTCTCACTTTTGCGGTGACCAATGGCGGCACCAAGGTGACTGAGTTTTATCTCTACGGTGAGGATGGCTTGCGCATCGTCGGTGAAGTGGAGAACATCGGCCCCGGCATTACCCGGGATCTGGTGATGAAGGTCGAGCCTGGAAACTACATCACGGCATGCAAACCTGGCATGGCCGGTGATGGCCTCCGCGCTCCATTCTCAGTCTCTGATTCCGGCGAGGGGCAAGGGCCGACGGGTAATGATGTTGAGTTGGTCGAGCAGGCGAACCAGAACTACCAGAGATACGTCGAAGACCAGACCGAGCAACTGGTGGCAGGCACTGCAGAGTTCGTGGCCGCCTACAAGGCCGGCAAAGACGACGAGGCCCGCGCCATCTACCCGGTGGCTCGAATGCACTGGGAAAGGATTGAGACCGTTGCGGAATCATTCGGCGACCTCGATCCCAAGCTCGACCTGCGGGAAGCCGATCTCGAGCCTGGTCAAAAGTGGACCGGCTGGCATCGGATTGAGAAGGACTTGTGGCCGGCACGAGCCAAAAACTACGAGCAACTCAGCAAAGCTGAGCGGGCGGCGTACTCCGCCGATCTGGTGAAGAACACCGCCATCCTCCAGGACAGGGTTGAGGACCTCACCTTTACCGCCGATGAGATTGCCAATGGATCGCGTGGCCTGTTGGACGAGGTAGCGACGGGCAAGGTCACCGGCGAGGAGGAGTACTGGTCGCGTACCGACCTGTGGGACTTCCAGGCCAACATCGAGGGTGCCTTGGTTGCCTTCGAGGGACTCCGTCCGCTGCTGAAGGAAAAGAATCCTGAGCTCGATCGCCAGATCGCTGAGAAGTTCGCTGCAGTGCAGGCGCTGCTGGACGCTCAGCGGGTAGGTGAAGGATTCAAGACCTACGACCAACTGAGTCAAGCTGAGATCAAGGACCTGTCCAACGCAGTCAACGCGCTGTCAGAGCCACTGTCCAAGCTGGCCGCCGCAGTCGTCTAGTGAGGAATGTGACAGATGACCGCAACTCAGGACCTGCACCCTCAGCCCACTGAGACCGGGGAACCAACGCCGCCGCCCGCTGAAGCGCCGGTGCGGTCGGCCGTTTCCCGGCGCGGACTCCTCGGCGCGGCTGGAGCCGGCTTCGCCGGACTGGCCGTAGGAGTCGCCGGAGGTTACGCGCTGGGAAACGAGTCGGCTGCCCCGTCACCGCCGCCGTCGCCAGGCACGCGTACCTATCCCTTCTATGGCCAGCATCAGGCGGGCATCCTCACTCCGATGCAAGATCGAATGCACTTCGCAGCATTTGACGTCATCACAGAGTCCCGCGAGGAGTTGGTGCAGCTCCTCAAAGACTGGACCACAGCCGCCGCGCGAATGACGCAAGGCCTGGGTGCCGGGGAACTGGGACCGACTTCGGGGCCATACGCGGCACCACCGGACGACACCGGCGAAGCCATCGGTTTGCCTCCAGCGGGTCTGACCATCACCTTCGGATTCGGTCCGACGCTGTTCCGCGCGGAGGGCAAGAGTCGGTTCGGGCTCGGTAACCGGCAACCCGCGGCGCTGCAGCGACTGCCCCACTTCCCCGCCGACAAACTCGACCCGCTGAGGTCCGACGGCGATCTGTGCGTCCAGGCGTGTGCTGACGACCCCCAGGTCGCCGTGCATGCTGTCCGCAACCTGGCCCGGATCGCCTTCGGCCGGGCTGCTATGCGGTGGTCACAGCTGGGCTTTGGCCGGACTTCTTCGACGTCGACCAGCCAGGCGACGCCGCGGAACCTGATGGGCTTCAAAGACGGCACCATGAATGTCAAGGCCGAGGACGCTGCCGCCGTCGATGAACACGTGTGGGTGCCGACGGACGCGGACAGTAAGGGGCAGTGGCTGGCCGGCGGCTCGTATCTGGTGGTGCGCCGGATCAACATGACCATCGAGACCTGGGACCGGCAGCCGCTGAGTGAGCAGGAGCAGGTCTTCGGCCGGACCAAGGCCGAGGGTGCGCCACTATCGGGCGGCAGCGAGTTCAGCCAGCCCGACTTCAAGCTCACAGGCAGCGACCAAGAGCCGATTGTGGCGGCCGACGCGCACGTACGTCTGGTGCATCCGAGCAACAACGGCGGCGCCAAGATGCTCCGCCGGGGCTACAACTTCGTCGATGGGAGTGACAACCTGGGCCGGATGGACGCCGGGTTGTTCTTCCTTGCCTACGTCCGCGACCCGCGTACCCAGTTCATCCCGATCCAGACCAAGCTCGGACTGGGCGACAGGCTGAGCGAATACGTCCAGCACACCGGCTCGGCCCTCTTCGCGATCCCGCCAGGTATCGCCCAAGGCGAGTACGTGGGTCAGGGCCTGTTCGGGTAGAGCCGCTATCTCAAGAAACCGGTCAGGAACCCCACGAATCCGATCGGACTTGTTGTGGTTTCCGACCACTTTCTTCAGACTTCGGCATGATCTCGGGAATGGGCCGTTTGCGCTGGATCCCACGCCCCTGGCGAATACCACGGATGCCCTTGCCCAGCCAAGGCGCCATATAGTGCCTGGCCCACTCGATGTCGCCCCTGAGCTTCTCGCGCCCCCGCAGCCTTGCTGGCTCACCCTCCAGGTCAGCCCAGCGCTCGTCGAAGCCGTCGATGCCGAGTCGCCAGGCTAGGGCGGCGGCGATCGCCTGGTGGCCGAGTTCGTTGCCGTGTAGGTGGTCCTCGAACCACAGCCGGGGATCCTCGGCCACTGGGTACGGCTCGAAGTCCATCACGACGGCACCGTAGTGTTCGGCCTCGCTTCGGATGATCTCGTTCAGCTTGGCGGCTCGCTCCCGCCAGTACTTGCCAAGCGGATTGATAGCCGTAGGGTCCGGCATGGTGAAGGTGACGACCGTGGCGCCCTGACGGCGCGCCTGGCCGAAGATGATCACATAATCGGCCCGAATCGCGTCGAAGTTGCAGGGGCCTGCAATCAGGTCATTGACGCCGCCGAACACAGATAGCAGGTCTGGCCGCATGGCGAGGGCGTCGTCCAGCTGACCGGTTCGGATCTCTCTCATCCGCATACCCCGGATCGCGAGGTTCGCATACTCCAACGGCTCGTCTTGGGCATCGGCAATGTGC
>DATEWO010000505.1:0-27239 GCA_035257925.1 Propionibacteriaceae bacterium
GCCGCTGAGGACCCCGCGGCCGTGCGCAAGTTCGCGAGCCGCATGGGCATCGAGTCGGCCAGGCTGACCGATCTGGTTGGTCAGATTATCGAGCTGTCGAGACTTCAATCCGACGACCCGCTCGCTGATCCTGAGGTCGTCGATGTGGACGAGGTACTCACTGATGCCGTCGAGCGGCGCCGTATGGACGCCGAGCGGCATCGGATCACACTTACCGTGGCGGGCGTTGCGGGGACGCGGGTGCTGGGTAACGCTCGGCAGCTCGGCGTCGCGGTTGGCAACCTGGTTGAGAACGCCATTGTCTATTCCGACCCCGGAGCGCGTGTCGTCGTTGCGGCGCATGTGCAAGCCAGAAGCGACGATGACTACATTGAGATCACCGTCTCCGACAATGGCATCGGCATTCCGCCGGCTGAGCTCGACCGAATCTTCGAACGCTTCTACCGCGTCGACTACGCGCGCAGCCGAGCCAACGGCGGCACCGGGCTAGGGCTGGCAATCGTGAAGCACATCGCTGCCATCCACGGCGGAGACGTGTCGGTGTGGAGCCAAGTGGGTCAGGGCTCAACGTTCACCATCAAGATCCCTGCACATCTGCATCAAGTCGCGCCTGTTCAAGGGGACCTCGCATCTTCGAATAGTCCGGAGCCGCCAGAGCAGCCAGTGCCCGACCGTCAGGAGATCAACCAATGACGAGGGTGCTTGTCATTGAGGACGAGGAGTCATACCTCGAAGCCCTGTCCTACATGCTTTCCAAAGAGGGCTTCGAGGTGATCGAGGCGCACGACGGTGCCAAGGGCATCGCCGAGTTCGATCGGCACGGCGCCGACATTGTGTTGCTCGACTTGATGATGCCGGGCTTGCCCGGCACCGAGGTATGTCGGCAGCTGCGACTTCGCGGCTCAGTCCCGGTGATCATGCTCACCGCCCGTGACAGCGAGGTGGACAAGGTCGTGGGGCTCGAGCTGGGCGCCGATGACTATGTCACCAAGCCGTTCAGCCACCGGGAGTTGGTGGCCCGTATCCGTGCGGTGCTTCGCCGGGGGCACGACGCCGAGCTAGTGCCAGACATCGTCGAGGTCGCGGGGGTACGGATGGACGTCGAGCGACACGAGGTATCGGTCAATGGCGACCGGATCAAACTCGCCCTGAAAGAGTTCGAGCTACTGGAAATGCTGCTGCGCAACGCCGGTCGGGTGATGACGCGCGGGCAGCTGATCGATCGGATCTGGGGTGCGGATTACGTGGGTGACACCAAGACCCTGGACGTCCACATCAAGCGGCTACGGACCAAAATCGAACCGGATCCGGCCAATCCGCGCTATCTCATCACCGTCAGAGGACTCGGCTACAAGTTCGAGGGTTGAGGCGCTCCAGCCGCGACTGTTTCCTCTGAGTGGGAACCCCTGCTCTGTCGACCCGGGCTGACCACCCGCGTCAGGCGCTGGAGGTCGGCGTCGGCGTCGGTTTGAGTGTGGCGTACTGAGGCTCGTTGCCATCGACCACGGGTGCCCGCAAGGTCACCTCGCCGGCGTTCTGGAACGCCAGCGTCACGACCGCATCCAGGCCGGCCATCAGGTCCGGACTCTTGACAGTGATGGGCGCCTGATCGGTGAGTACGACCGGTGCGCCGTTCGCAATCGAAACTGTGTTTCCGATCGTCGCAGTGAAGGGAGCTCCCTCGGTTCCATCCACCTTGATCGGTGTGCCGCTAACAGTCGTCAATGCATCACGGCCATCGGTCACGATCGATGCTGAAATGACGCCTTCGCCAGGCTCCCAGCTGATGATGAGAAGGTTGCGGACGTGCACCACCTGGTCAGGCTTCGCTGGGTCGCCGACGTCGATGTTCACGCCTTCAGCGGGCGTGTACGGGCGATTCGTTTGTACGTCCTGCCCGCATGCCCCCGACACCAGGAGCAGACCGACGACCAGGAGCAAGCTTGCACCACCTCGCAGTGCCAGGACCCCGGCACCGGTGCGGAACCTCATACGGCCTGCTCGACTTGCTCGACGCGGGTTCCAAGACACGATGGCCGACTCCTGCCTAGCGCGGGGACACTTTGCGATGCAGCCTATCGACACCTTCACCGTTCGTGCAGGCATCGCCGCAGTGAGGTCGGGCTGCTAGCCAACCAACCCATACCTGAGGCACACGACGGCCCGGTTTGTCAAGCCCAACACGACCCCGATACTGCCCTCTGGCTAGCGCAAACGCTGCCAAAACGGGAGCGCTGCCGTGCTAAACTTGGTTGCGCGAAAGGGGTACAAAACAATATGACGTTTACAGTCGGCGAAACGGTGGTCTACCCCAATCATGGGGCCGCCGTCATCGAGGACATCGAAACCCGGCAGATCAAGGGCGAAGACAAGCTCTATCTCGTCTTGAGGATTGTTGGCCAGAGCGATCTTGTAGTGCGCGTACCTGCATGCAACCTGGACCTTGTCGGGGTTCGTGACGTGGTGGACGCCGACGGTTTGGAAAGAGTTTTCGGTGTGCTACGCGCCCCGCATACCGAGGAGCCGACCAACTGGTCGCGCCGGTACAAAGCCAATCTCGAAAAGCTCCACTCTGGCAACGTCTTGAAGGTTGCCGAGGTCGTCCGTGACCTCTGGCGCCGCGAGCGTGAGCGTGGGCTTTCTGCCGGCGAGAAGCGCATGCTTGCCAAAGCTCGTCAGATCTTGGTTTCCGAGCTCGCTCTCGCGGAGCGCGTCGAGGAGGACAAGGCCGAAGTCTTGCTCGATGAGGTCCTCGCTTCCTGACTTCGCAGGCCCACCCTCCTCGCACCGGAATCGGCATCGACGTTCATCGGCTCGCCCCTGGCAGGCCGATGAACGTTGCATGTCTGCTCTTTGATGACGACGTTGGTCCCGATGGTCACTCCGATGGCGACGTTGTCGCTCATGCGGCATGTGATGCGTTGTTGGGTGCCGCTGGTCTTGGCGATCTCGGCAGTAACTACGGGACAACCGACCCGGAGTGGTCCGATGCCCCAGGTGCCACCTTTCTCACCGAAACCGCGGCGCGGGTACGCGCGGCCGGCTTTGAGATCGCGAACGTTGCGGTGCAACTGATCGGTGACCGTCCCAGGCTTGGATCGCGGCGTGCGGAGGCTGAGCTGGTGATGAGTGAAGCGGTCGGCGCCCCCGTCAGTTTGTCGGCGACCACCACCGACGGTCTTGGCCTGACCGGCCGTGGCGAAGGCATCGCAGCAATCGCAACTGTGCTCCTCGTCTGAGTTGACGGCGAGGAAAGAGCGCTATCGCACTTGTCTGCTCGGGACGGTGAAGGTATTGCATTCCCCAACCGCACTGGTACGCAAGCCAGTAGTGCCCCAGTACTTGCGCGATCGCGCGAGTCCGTGATTTCCGACAATGTCAGGTTTGCCGGAGAGGCTGTCGTCCCCAATGGCTGCGTAGATCTGCAAGATCCCATCCTCGTCTTGCTGCTGCACTCCTATCGACTGCGAAACGGCCCGTAGGAACATGCCGGAGAAACAGTCCGCCTGGGTTTCCAGCCGTCGCGCGTATTGCAAGCTGGTTCCTTCGTCACCAGAGTTTTGCCCGAGGGCATGTGCGGAGATCAAAATGCCCGTTCGGCCCTGCAAGGCATGACCAAACTCGTGTGCCATCACGATGTCGGCAGTCCATTTGTTCTGTCGGACTGTCGGCAGAGCCTCGGGTAGCAAATTGCTGTAATACACCTGCTGGTCAGCCGTGCAGTAAAACGCATTTACTCCGCTCTTTCCACACTTGGTGGTGAGCTCCTCGCCATAGATGGTGACTGTCGGCCGCACGATGAGAAAGCCAGCATTGGTGATAGGTGGCTCCCAAACTCGTACCAGACACTCCATCAAGCCCTCAAAATGGGCCTTCAGTTGCGCATCACTCGCAGTCACCACGTTGATGGGTCGGGAGTTGCAGCGCACCGGGGCAGGCGCGGTCTGGTTGTAGAACGGGCTCTGGGTGATCCACTGCTCAGCTTGCTCGTACGTCTCTGGTATCGGGACAGGCGGCGGGTTGGTATCGGGCGGCGGGACTTGGTAGTCGTCATTCTGGTAGGCGGCAGTCGAGGATTCTGCGGTCAGTCCGCTGAGGACCAGCCCGCCGAGCGCGGCCAGCGTGAGGCCGATGACCACCAGCAGCACCAGTCCGAGTGGATTCCTTCTGCGCGGTGCAGGCATAGCCTGCGTCGGTCCGTACTGCGGCACGCCACCGCCGAAAGACGGCCGACCGAAGCCAGGGGAGGGGTATTGGTAGTAGCCACCACTTGTCGAAGTGCCTGGCGCCTGCCAGCCACGAGGTGAACCGTACGGGCCCGACGACGGTGAGCCTGCTGCTGGAGCGCCTCGGGGTGGTGCGTACTGGGGACCGCTCCCCTGCCGTTGGCTCACACGCGTAACGATAACCGCGTACCCCAGCTGCCGGGGTGCTTCCGTGATCAGATCCGTCTAGGCCGGCCTGTTGCGGCGCGTCCAAGATCACCACGCTCGCGGGCAGTTTTTGGCTCTCAGCCGCACCTGATGCACGACAAGTGGGAGGCTGTATCTCGTGCTCGCCAACCTCCCAATGACGCTCCATCGGATCGGGGCGCTGATCGCCTGCTGCCTCTTGACCTGTGGGTTGCTCGCCGGTCCGTTGGCTTTGCCAGCACACGCCGAGGGCACCGCGTCGACGTTCGTCGCCGAAGGCAACCTGGCGAAGGACGGCACGCTGAGAGTGAAGCAAACGATCATCTTGACCGGGACGGTGCCAGCTGAGTTGTCACAGAAGTTCGAGACTCGCGAAGACCTGGTCGGAGACCGGCAATATGTTCAGACGCTTTCCGATATCACGGCGATGGTCAAAGGAGCGGCGGTTCAGCCGAGGATCACCACGGAGGATCGCTTCACGACGGTGACAGTGCCCACCAACGGGTCCACTGAGATCGTCATGAGCTACACGGTGACGGGTGCCGTGGTCACCATCGAGGGCGGTACGGCGCTGCGCTGGCGGATGTTGCAGGGACTCAGCGCCCAGGTCGCCCAATTCACGGCGACAGTGCAGATCCCCACCCAGTTCAGCTACATCAAATGCACTGCCGGCAGCCCGAACTCCACCGTTCCCTGCAACTTCTCTGCTGCCGGCACTGAAAGCGCTCAGATTCCCACCTTCCGGGATGGTCCGCGCGGTGAAGGTGAGGTAGTCGCCATCGACATCGGATTTCCCCCTGGAGGCATTGCGACGAACGAGGTGATCGACTACCGGTGGACCCTTGGTCGAGCCTTCTCCGCAAGCCCGCTGCCGCTGGCCGTGGCGTTGGGCCTGCTGGCGCTCGGCGGCGTAGCGCTCTACGGACTTCATCGGCGCGCTGGGGCCGACAGAAGCCCAGACGGTCAAGTCAGCAAGGCTGGCGAATTCGTTCCGACCGGAGCTGGGCAGTCCGAATTCCGGGTGGTCGGCGATGTGCGGCCGGGTCACGTCGGCACTGTGGCCGACGAGCGTGTCGATCCGATCGACGTCACCGCGACCCTGGTTGACCTGGCCGTCCGTGGGCATCTGGTGATCATCGAGCTGCCTCGAGAAAGCGAGTTTGCCCGGACCGACTGGGAGATCCGGCGGGTAGACGGGGGTGATGGCTTACGACCGTTCGAGCAACAGCTGCTCGACGGTGTTGCCGCGCCCGGCTCAAGCGTGCGGGTCTCAGAACTGGCGAGCCGGGTGCAGGAGTCCATCGGTGGCGTTCAGAACTCGCTCTACGACGAGATGGTCAGCAATGGTTGGTTCGAACGCCGGCCCGACGACACCAGAAACCGCTGGACCCAGCTGGCGCTGGCCGCATTGATCATCTCCGTGGTCGTGACGGGGGTGCTCGCAGCGTTCACTACGTTCGGGCTGGTTGGCTTGGTGCTTATCGCGGTGTCACTGGGGATGATTTTTGTCGCGCAGGAGATGCCTGCCCGGACCCCCAAGGGAGCCGCCCTTCTCGGTGGCCTCGGCGCGCTGCGCTCGGATCTGATGAGTCACCCGACCAACCAGCTTCCCCCGGGCGGTGAGTTGCGGGAGATCTCTGAGGTGCTGCCGTACGCGATTGTGCTCGGCGGGGCCGACCGCTGGTTGGACGCCATCGTCACCAGTGACGTTGACGAGCATCCCGACTCCTACGACCTGTCCTGGTACCACGGGCCCGACAACTGGCACTTACGCGACTTGCCGGACTCGATGCGAAACTTCGTGACTACAGTCTCGGGGAGCTTGTTCTCCCGCTGAGTTCGGTTCAGAGTCAGCCGACGTGAAGGTTCTGCAGCGGATAGCCGTTCTTCTCGCAACCCTCGATGACCAACTTCTGGACCTCGTCCGGGGCGTTCCTGGGATCCTCGGAATCGAACAGGGTGATGACTGCGTCCACCCATCGCTGGGGCTCAGGGTCCAGTTTGCCGGAGGCGCTGAGCTTCTTCAGTCCGGCCACCGTCACCTTGCTGACCGCCGAGCTACCGCCGGCCGCTGCGTCCACAGCGGGACAGCCGACCTTGTAGACGTCGGAAACGCTGAGATCTGCTTGAGCGCATGAGGATAAGCCCAGCGGCATGGCAAGAGCGAGGACAGTGGCAGCAACGACACGGCGCATATACCGAGGGTATGTGAGACTGACACTTCCCGGGCGTCCAGCGATCTCGAAGCGCTGATAACAATCAGAGGTGTCGGTCGCCTCGCTCGTAGTCGTCGATTGCCTGCCGCATCTGGCGTACGGCCGCCTGGATCTCAGCCTCCAGTTGTTGCTCTGGAGTCAGGTACCGCCGCACGACCGGCTGCCAATCGCTGAACCAGCAGTAGAGGGCCCAGCTCGTAACGCCGATGGCAAACAGAATCATGACGATCGTCGTTACGGTCGTGGGCTCCATGCCTGAGTCCTTCGAGCGGGAAGTGTCTAGAGGGTTAGCCCTGGGTAGAGCGGGTTGGCGTCCAGCAATTCAGCTGATGCGGCTTTGGTTGATTCCGCGACGCCCTCAGCAAGCACATATTTAGCCTTCCCAGGCTGCCCGCTAGACGCAATCACCGGAGTGGTGTTCTTCAGCACATTCACCATCAGCTCCGCCACCTTGTCGAACTCGTCTGCACCGAATCCGCGAGTAGTGAGTGCCGGCGTGCCGATCCGCACGCCTGAGGTATACCAGGCGCCGTTAGGGTCGGCCGGTACTGCGTTCCGGTTGGTGACGATGCCCGCGTCGAGTAATGCGGCCTCGGCCTGTCGACCGGTCAGCCCGAACGCTGTTACGTCGATCAGTACGAGGTGGTTGTCGGTGCCGCCGGTAACGAGCTTCGCGCCGCGCCGCAACAGGCCATCGGCCAAAGTCTTGGCGTTGTCAGCGACCGCCTGGGCATATGTGCAGAACTCCTCGGTCCGTGCTTCAGCAAGCGCCACAGCCTTGGCCGCTATCACATGGCCGAGCGGCCCACCGAGGACCAGCGGGCAGCCACGGTCGACCGAGTCCGCATACTCTTTGGTCGCCAGCACCAGACCTCCGCGCGGACCGCGCAGCGACTTGTGTGTCGTCGTGGTCACCAGATGCGCATACGGAACCGGATCCTCATCGCCGGTAAAGACCTTGCCGGCCACCAGCCCCGCGAAATGCGCCATGTCGACCATGAAGGTCGCACCAACCTCGTCGGCGATCTCGCGCATCGTGGCGAAGTTGATCCGCCGCGGATAGGCGGAGTACCCGGCGATCAGGATCAACGGTCTGAACTCCCGCGCCGTCGCGCGCACCGCGTCGTAGTCGAGCAGCTGGGTCTCGGGATCAGTCCCGTAGGAGCGCTGATGGAACATCTTGCCGGAGATGTTCGGTCGGAAGCCGTGAGTGAGGTGGCCGCCTGCGTCCAGCGACATGCCGAGCGCTCGCTGGTTGCCGAACTTGTGCCGCAGCTCCTCCCACTGCTGCTCGTTCAGGTCATTGACACCCTTCACGCCCTGCGCCGCCAACTCGGGCAGCTCGATCCTGTTGGCCAAGATCGCCCAGAAGGCAACCAAGTTGGCGTCGATGCCGGAGTGCGGCTGGGCATAGGCGTACTCGGCGCCGAAGAGCTCCCGCGCGTGCTCGGCGGCGACCGCCTCGACTGTGTCGATGTTCTGACAGCCGGCATAGAAGCGGTGCCCGATGGTGCCCTCGGCGTATTTGTCGGATAGCCAGCTACCCATCGTCAGCAGAACCGCAGGTGAGGCGTAGTTCTCGGACGCGATGAGTTTCAATGAGCCGCGCTGGTCGGTCAGCTCCGAGCGGATGGCGCCAGCAATTCGTGGCTCGACAGTCTCGACGAGGGAAAGTACGGCGCGGTAGGCCTGGGAGGCGGTGGCTGAATAGTCGGAGCTCGAGCTCTCGGTCCCTTTTGCTTCAGTTTGGGGGGCTGGGGAGAGGATGTCGGTCACGAGCGCTCCTGAGTTGAAAGCCGGGCGCCGCCCAGACTAGTCCAGCCCTCCGACGCGATGTCGTGATATTTCGTAGAGTGCGATCCCAGCTGCCACTCCGGCGTTGAGGGATTCGACGTTGCTGCTGATGGGGATGGCGGCGAGAGTGTCGCAGGCCTCACGGACCAACCGGGACAGACCAGCACCCTCGCTGCCGACCACCAGCACGACCGGTCCCGAGATGTCGGGCACCTCGGAGATGTTGATGGCGGCCCGGCCGTCCAGCCCAATCAGGCTCAGCCCAGCGTTGGCGTACGCGCGCAAGCTGCGGTTGAGATTGGTGGCCCGTGCGATCGGGATGCGGGCGGCCGCCCCCGCGGAGGTCTTCCAGGCAGCAGCGGTCATGCCCGCCGAGCGGCGTTCCGGAATAAGCAGCCCGTGAGCGCCGAAAGCCGCAGCCGACCTGACGATTGCCCCGAGATTGCGCGGGTCGGTGATTGAGTCGAGCGCCACGATCAGGCACTCCCGATCCGAATCGAGGCCAGCTGCCAGCAGGTCATCTGGGTGGGCGTACTCAAAGGCCGGTAGTTGCAGGGCGATGCCCTGGTGCAGCGCTCCGCCGGTGAGTCGGTCGAGTTCCACCCTGTTGACCTCGAGGAGTGCCGTGCCCCGGCTGGCGGCGAGCCTGAGAATGTCGCGCAGCCGGTCGTCACGTTCGGCTCCCTCTGCCACATACGCGGTCTGGATCGGGATCTCGGCCTCCATCGCTTCCAACACGGCATTGCGCCCCGCCACCCATTCCGGCCCTGATCCAGGCCGCCCCGTCTTGGGGGTCGATGGTCGGCCGGGTGTGCGCTGAACAGCGGCTTTCTTGGCGCGATAGGCCGAGTGGTAAGGCCGATCCTCGGCCTTCGGCGTTGGGCCCTTTCCCTCTAGTCCCCGCCGCACCCGGCCACCCGAGCCGGCGGTATTTCCTTTGCCCTTACGTCGCACCGCCCCCTTGCGCTGGCTATTGCCCGGCATGGCGGACCCTCCAGCGCGGACCCTGGGGGGTATCGGAGACTTCAACTCCGAGCGCGGCCAGGGAGTCACGGATGGCGTCCGCGGCGGCGAAGTCTCTGCGGTCCCGGGCAGCCTCGCGATGCTTCAGCAGCTCGGTGACCAGGCCGTCCACTACGGCCGCCAGCTGTTGATCACCATTACGCTGCCAGGCAGCACTGGTGGCATCCAGCCCCAAGATCGCCAGCATGCCCATCACTTCGCCCAACCGGGGCGCAACAAGATCGGTCTCACCGGCGTCCAGCGCCAAGTTTCCTTCGTGTACGGCATTGTGCAGCACTGCGACCGCGGCAGGCGTACCAAGATCATCATTCATTGCCGCCACGAACTCCGGCGGGATTCGTTGGGCCGTAAGGCCGACGACATCGGCAGCGCGGCGAACGAAATTGTCGATCCGCTCGAGCGCTGCTACGGATTCCGCAATGGCGGCATCGGAGTACTCGATCGGTGAGCGGTAGTGGGGCTGGATCAAATACAGCCGCACGGCACGCGCCGGAAATCTCTTGATCACCTCCGAGACGAGTGCGCTGTTGTCCAGCGACTTGCTCATCTTCTCCCCAGCGGTGGTCACGAGCGCGTTGTGCATCCAATAGCGAGCGAAGCGCTGTCCCGCGGCCCGAGACTGAGCCAGCTCATTTTCGTGGTGCGGGAACCGAAGATCAAGACCGCCGCCGTGAATGTCGAACTCATCGCCCAGGTACTTGCTCGCCATGGCGGAGCACTCCAAATGCCATCCGGGACGCCCTCGGCCCCAGGGCGTCGGCCAGCTGGCCGTCTCCGGCTCGGTGTCCTTATGGCCCTTCCAGAGTGCGAAGTCGCGCGGATCTTTCTTGCCGCGGGGGTCGGAGTCGGCGGCCGGTTCCATGTCGTCGATGTGCTGGTGAGACAGGGCGCCGTAGTCCGGCCATGACTTCACATCGAAGTAGACATCCCCGGAGCCGTCTGCTGCCGGATATGCATGGTCGCGATCAATAAGCACCTTGATCATTTCGATCATCTCGGGAATGTGCCCAGTTGCCCGCGGTTCGTAAGTAGGTGGCAGGCAGCCGAGTGCGGCGTAGGCGTCGTGCAGTTCGCGCTCGAAACGGTAGGCGTGAGCGAACCACGGCACGCCGGCCTCGGCTGACTTGATCAAGATCTTGTCGTCGATGTCGGTGATGTTGGCGATCACGATGACGTGGTAGCCGGACCAGGTCAGCCAGCGCCGGAGTACGTCGAAGACCACTTCCTTACGAATGTGTCCCAGATGCGGTCCGGCCTGGACTGTGAGCCCGCAGTGGTAGATCAACACCCGACCGGGTGTGACCGGCTCGAATGGGCGTACGGTGCGCGTGGCGGTGTCGTAGAGCCGGAATGCGCTTGCCCCTGCGTCCGGTTCGGTTTGTTGGGTCACGAGTGTCGAGTCTCCATCTCCACTGCCATCAGGCGCTGCATTGCCTCCACGCCGTCGCGCAACGCCTTGAGGTCACGTCGAGACATCGTGGCCAGATAGGGCTCGAGGCTGGTTCCGATCGAGTCGCGCATCAAGGACAGCTGCTGATTGCCCTTCTTGGTCAGCTTGATCATCCACGCCCGGGCGTCGCGTGGGTCGGCGGCGCGATCGACTAGATGCGCGGCCTCTAGGCGCTTGACATGGTTGGTGATCGTGGGCTGGGAGCAGTTCTCGGCGAGCGCGAGCTCGCTGATCCTCGTCGGCCCGTCGTCCTGCAGGCGTGCCAGCAGACGAGCCGCGGCGAGGCTGATGCCGAAGCCGTTCTCTCTGGGAATCCATCGCACTACGCGGGCGGCGGTGGTGATGAGGTCCTCACCGAGCGCGTGCAAGTCGTCGTCCATTCGGGCAGGATATTCGGTGCGGTTGGTTCAGCGAGCGGCGCGTCAGCGACGGATGGCGGCTACCACGAGCTCGGCCAGCTCCGAATAGGCCTCGGCGTCGCTGAGCCCCGTGGTCGCTGCGATCTCTCCGCTCGTAATTCGGCGCATAGTGGCGGTCACCACCTCAGCTACGAATGCGGCGTGGACGCGCCGGAATGCGCCGGCCTCGGTGCCTTCGTCGATCAGCTCACGTACCCGCTGCGCCGCGGCTAGCGTGTTCTGCTCGTAGATCTCCGTAGCCGGACGGAAGTGTGCGATGTCATCGCGGAAGGCCCGGCTGGCGGGCCGCAGTGCTTCGGCAACGGCCTCGAGATAGCGGGTGACGCGATTGGCGGGAGCCCGGGTACGGGCAATCGCCGCCTCAACCTGCTCAGTTGCCCGCTTGAAGAAATGCCGCACAGCAAGCACTGCAAGCTGTTCTTTGCTCGACGCGAGCGCATAGAGAGTGCGTTTCGAGCAGTTCAGCAGAGCTGCGAACTGATCCATGGTGCGGTGGCTGAATCCCTGTTCCAGAACGAGATCAACGAGGGCATCACGTAGATGCTGCTGTCGATGAGTCAATCTGCGCTCTGGGAGAACGGCTACCATGGTGGTACTACCGTACTATCTGCAGTACCGGCTAGCTGCGAGCGTCGCGATTGCGCGAGCAGCTCCAAATCAAAAGGAGCGAGATGGCCGTCGATCGCCTCTTGCCAACCGAGGAGGCTGCTGAGCTGGTCGCCTTGGTGCGCGAGATCGCGCAGGCTGAACTGGCGCCGCGTGCGGCCGCGGATGAGGCTGCGGGCCGATTCCCTCGGGATGCGTTGCTCATGTTGGGCGAGGTGGGCCTGCTGGGCCTGCCGTACCCAGAGGAGTACGGCGGTGCCGGACAGCCGTACGAGGTCTACCTGCAGGCCCTCGAGGAAGTCGCGGCAGCTTGGATGACGGTCGGCGTAGGCGTCTCGGTGCATGTGATGGCGTCGTACGCGATGGCTGCGTTCGGGACGCCGGAGCAGCGCGCGACCTACCTACCGGAAATGATCGGCGGAAAGATGCTGGGCGCGTACGCGCTGTCGGAGGCGCAAGCTGGATCGGACATCTCAAGCATGACCGCCCGGGCGAAGCGCGCTGATCATGGATATGAGCTGAATGGCGCCAAGGCGTGGACCACCCACGGCTCGCATGCGGACTTCTACACCACGTTTGCGCGCACGAGTGACGACCCACGCGGCGGTGTGAGCTGTTTCTACCTGCCGGGGCACGCGCCCGGGCTGACCTTCGGCAGCCCGGAGCGCAAGATGGGGCTGACCGGCTCGCCGACGACCGCGCTGTTCTTCGACGCCGTTCCTCTAGCGGACCACCAGCGCATCGGAGATGAGGGCCAGGGCGCCAAGATTGCCCTGGCGTCGTTGGATTCTGGCCGGCTCGGCATAGCCGCGTGTGCAACCGGACTTGCGCAGGCCGCCTTGGACGTAGCGACGGACTTTGCGACCAAACGGGAGCAGTTCGGGCGTCCGATCGCGGAGTTTCAGGGACTTGGCTTCCTGCTCGCAGACATGGCGGCAGCCGTGGACTCCGCCAGGGCGACATACCTGATGGCGGCGCGCAAGCGGGACGCCGGCCGGCCGTTCAAACGTGACGCGGCGGTTGCGAAGTTGATCGCGTCGGATGTCGCGATGAAGGTGACGACTGACGCGGTCCAGGTCCTCGGTGGCTACGGTTACACGCGCGACTATCCGGCCGAACGCTACATGCGGGAGGCCAAAGTGACCCAGATTTTCGAGGGCACCAACCAGATCCAGCGCCTCGTCATCGGTCGCCAGCTGCTGAGATAACCTCCGACTGAGTTCGGAGGAGGGGAGTGGGGGAATGAGGCTGGGCGAGCACGATGTCGTGCTGGTGACCGGGGGTGCGTCGGGGCTGGGGGCGGCCACCGTACGGGCGATGGTTGCCGAGGGCGCGTCGGCACTGATCGTCGACCTGCCGAGCTCGACCGGATCCGAGCTGGCAGCCGAGCTGGGGGACCGGGTGCGGTTCGCGCCGGCGGACGTACGCGACGAAGATCAAGTGCAGGCGGCAGTCGCGGTGGCGACTCAGCTGGGCACCCTCAGGGTTGTCGTGAACTGTGCTGGAGTCGCGACCCCGGGGCGGGTGATCGGCAAGCGGGGCGTGCTGCCGCTGGACACCTTTCGTACTGTGATCGACATCAACCTGGTCGGTACGTTCAACGTGCTCCGGCTGGCGGCTGCAGCCATGATCGACAATGAGCCGATCGACGGCGACCGCGGATTAGTGATCATGACCGCTAGCGTCGCGGCGTTCGATGGTCAGATCGGCCAGGCGGCGTACGCGGCAAGCAAGGGCGGTGTCGCTGCTTTGACGCTGAGCGCGGCCAGAGACCTTGCAGACAAGGCGATCCGGGTGATGACCATCGCGCCCGGCGTCATGGAAACGCCGATGATGGCGGGTCTCCCTGGTGAGACAAAGTCGATCTTAGAGGCTCTCGTGCCGCATCCACCGCGGCTCGGCCGGCCTGAGGAGTACGCGATGCTCGTCTCCTCGATCATCGAGAATCCGCTGCTCAACGGCGAGGTCATCCGCCTCGACGGCGCTCTCCGCATGCCGCCCCGTTGATTGGCAGTCTGGCTTACCTCTTGGCTTTTGCGCGCAGCGCCGCAATATCTAGGTACGCGGCCGCCGGCTCTTGCTCTTCCTCGGAGGTCACCTCATCTTCCCAAGGGTCATAAGGCTTCTCATGCTCATCGTCGGCAAAACCCTGTGCCGGGTCGAACGGGTTGGCCAGCGGTCCCATCGACTCCATCGCCGAGACGGCGACCGCCTCATCCGGCAGACCGCGCAGCACAGTGATCATGTACTGCTCCGCTGCCTCCTCCATCGAGACCTCAGCGCCAGCTGCCTCGCTGAGGAACCAGCGGTGCTCCAGTACTTCGTGGTAGAGCTCAGCGGGCTCGAGCTTGGCTCGCAGTTCCGTCGGCACCGACTGCACGATCGGCTCGAACTGCTCGGTCAGCCACTCGTGCGCCACGATTGCCTCGTCCGCCCCTTGCTGGTCGGTGCGGGCGCGATAGTAGTCAAGATCATTGAGCAGTCGCCGAGCCTGGTTCTCCTCGGTATCCATCCCGGTGAGCCGGATCAGCCGGCGCGAATGGTGCCCAGCGTCCACGACTTTGGGTTGGATCCGGATGGTTGAGCCAGGGAAATCGGTGGTGATGTCCAGTTCAGCGACGTCGAAGCCGAGCGCGTTGAGCCGGCGGACCCGGCTCTCGATGCGATGCATCTCGCCGGTGTCGAACTCCTCAGCGCCGGTCAGCTCGTCCCATAGCTCGCGGTAGCGGTTCTCGATGGTCTCCACCAGAACCAGGGGATCCAAGGCCTCATCCAAGAGACCGCCAGCCTCCAGATCACAGAACTCTCCATAGAGGTTGGTTCGGGCGATGGTCAGGTCATGCTCGCGCTGACCTGTTGTGAGCGTGTCATGGAGCTCGCTGGTCTCAGCGTCGACCAGATATGCGGCGAACGCTCCGGCATCGCGCCGGAACAAGGTGTTGGAAAGCGATACGTCGCCCCAGAGGAACCCGATGAGATGCAGTCGTGCCAACAGCACGACCATGGCGTCGACCAGCCGATTGACGGTGTCCTGACGTACGCCGCGGTTGAACAGCGACCGGTATGGCAGCGAAAACTGCAGATGCCGGGTCATCAGGATTGGATCAAGCGCTTCGCCCATTCTGTCGGCACGCGCTGTGACCACTCCCACCGCCTCTACAGATGGGGTGTCCAGCCGAGCGAGGTCACGCAGTAACTCGTACTCATGCAGAGCGAGGCGCTCCATCACCTCCTTGAATGCGTAGATGTCCCTGCCGACGCGAACGAAACGTACGACGTGCCTGGATAGGCCGCGCGGCAGTGCCACTAGGTTCTCCTCGGGCCAATCGGCCAGGGGAACGTCCCAGGGCAGAGTGATCAGCTCGGTGTTGGGCCGTGCCGCGAGAAATCTGGGCATGGGCCAATCCTGACATTAGTCTCGCGAGCCTCGGGCGCGAGCGAACGCTCGTCCTCAAAGCAATCGGCCTCCCGCACAATTGCAGGAGGCCGATTGTTCTGATCAGGTCATCTCGGATAAGCGTCGTCGATGCTGTGCAGTTCAGGAGAGAGACGGTCGCCGCTCGCCTTGGAGAATACGTGCACGTGTACCGGATCGATCTGCAGCCGCACGGTCTCGCCACGATTCGGCGGCGTCCGGCCGTGAATCCGGGCGACGATCTGCTGAGCGGTGATCAACTCGTCCTCGGCGATGCCAGTCAAGGTGCCGTAAATGAACGCGTCGGCGCCCAGTTCCTCGACGACGCCGACGTCGATGCCGATGCCATTAGTTTGGTCGTCGGACAGCTCGAAGTTCTCCGGGCGGATTCCCAGCACGAGGTTCTTCTCATCTGGTGCCTTAGCGAGGGTCTCGCGGGGCACCGGAACGGTGTAGTCACCCAGGTGGATGCCGTCCGGCGCCACGATGCCCTCGATCAGGTTCATGGCAGGCGAGCCGATGAAGCCGGCGACGAACAGGTTGCGTGGCGCGTCGTACAACTTCAGCGGAGTGTCGCACTGTTGCAGGAGGCCGTCCTTCAACACCGCTACCCGGTCACCCATCGTCATGGCCTCGACCTGGTCGTGGGTTACATAGACGGTAGTGACGCCGAGGCGGGTCTGCAGCGCAGCGATCTGGGTGCGGGTGGAGACGCGGAGCTTGGCGTCGAGGTTGGATAGCGGCTCATCCATCAAGAACACCTGCGGTGAGCGGACGATGGCACGGCCCATAGCGACGCGCTGCCGCTGGCCGCCGGAGAGAGCCTTCGGCTTGCGGTTGAGGAAGTCCTCCAAGCCCAGCAGGTGGGCGGCCTCTTGAACCCGCTGCTGGCGCTCGGTCTTGGGAACCCCGGCCATTTTCAGAGCAAAGCCCATGTTGTCGCCCACGGTCATGTGGGGGTACAGGGCGTAGTTCTGGAAGACCATCGCGATATCGCGGTCCTTTGGCGGCAGGTCGGTGACATCGCGTTCACCGATCCAGATGGCTCCGGCATTGATCTCCTCCAAGCCCGCAAGCATGCGGAGCGAGGTGGACTTGCCGCAGCCGGATGGTCCGACCAGGACCATGAATTCGCCGTCGTCGATGTCCAGATTGAGTTTGTCGACGGAGGGGTGGTCGGCACCCGGGTAAACGCGGGTCGCCTCCTTGAATGAAACAGTGGCCACGCCACACTTCCTTTCCACGGGCAGGTACGTGCCCGACGATCCGTAGTGGAAATTCACAGCCCGGGGACAGGGACCCCGTGCTGGTCAGAACACTAGCGCAGCGGCGCCCTCCTGGGCAGTGGCTGCGCCGACCCAGGTAGGGCGCCCGGCACGTCACGATTCAAGATCAGCCCGCGGGCGCCTTGTCGTCAAACGTGGTAAAACCTAAATTAGATCGGGCAGAGTCGTGGCGGCACCTCGGAAAGGGGATGGCCATGCGGGGCTCAATCAGGAATTTCGACTGGCGCTGGAAACGCTGATCGTCGTCGCGATCATCGTCGGTCTGCGGGCCTTGCTGTTCGCCCTCGGAGTCTCAGGCCTGGCGCTAACCGCACTTGTCTCGAGCATCATCGGCGGTGGCATCTTTGTTATGGGCCTGGTGATCGCCGGCACATTGTCGGACTAGAAAGATGCAGAACGCGCACCAACTGATCTCGCTGCCGGTCTGTACGCGATCCTGCGTGAGACCAAGTCGATGCATCGCGTCTGGGGTAAGCCCGACATGGGCCGGCTGCGTGGACGGCTCATCGAAGTAGTTGACGCCCTGCGTCGCGACATCGATGCCGGCAACACCCGTGATTGCCAAACGGCCATCGAGAACCTCTCGGATTCCTTCATCGAGCTGGAGGAGTCCGACGTTCCAGCCAACTACGTGGTTCGCCTGCGGCAAGAGCAAGCTGGCCTTCGGGAGGCCGCCCTGCGCATCTATCACATTCAGCGCGAGGAGTTCCTTCCCTCGGCATCTGCCATGATCGTCAGCTTCGTGATCATGATCCTGCTGCTGTTGCTGTTCACCACGATCGAAGGCCCGGCTGAGACCCTCGTGACAGTTGCGTTCCTTACCTTCTTCTTCGTGTACCTGCTGCGGCTGCTCAACGTGATCAATAAGCCATTCAAGGTGGGCAGTGAGCGTAACGACGACGACGTCAGCTTGTTCCTGCTGTATGAGTTCGTTGTGCATGCGCGTCTCGCGGACGCTGACCTTACCGGCGAGCAGATCGTTGAAATTGCCGAGCATCTCGAGGAACACGAGGAAGCGGCTGAAGAGGAGGCTACCGAAGCAGGTCGGTCGGGGGAGGACGAGGCGCCGCTAACCGATCTTGATGAGGTACTCGACGCCGCCGTGGCCTCGGTTCAGCGCGAGCAGCAGTCAGAGTCAGACCGCGAGCGATAACCCAAGACTCTCAACACTCCACGATATTGACAGCTAGCCCGCCGCGGGCGGTCTCCTTGTATTTGATCTTCATATCGGCGCCGGTCTGCATCATGGTCTTGATGACTTTGTCGAGACTGACGGTGTGCTCGCCGTCACCGTGAAGTGCCAGCCGGGCTGCGGTGATCGCCTGCACCGAGCCGACCGCATTCCTCTCGATGCAAGGAATCTGGACCAGGCCACCAACCGGATCGCAGGTGAGACCCAGATTGTGTTCCATGCCGATCTCTGCGGCATTTTCCACCTGTTCCGGCGTCCCGCCGAGGATCTCGGCAAGCGCACCTGCCGCCATCGAGCAGGCCACGCCAACCTCGCCCTGGCAGCCGACCTCCGCGCCGGAGATGGACGCGGTCTGCTGGTAGATCGCACCCAAGGCGCCGGCGACGAGCAGGAAGTTGACAATGGCGTTGTCGTCGGTGCCGGGCACAAACGTGACCGCGTAGCGCAAGACAGCCGGAATGATGCCAGCAGCACCGTTGGTCGGTGCGGTCACTACCCGTCCGCCAGACGCGTTCTCCTCGTTGACGGCCAGCGCCCACAATGTCACCCAGTCCATAGCAGCAAGGGGATCGACTTCATTACTTCCTACGTTTCCGGCAAGCCGCTGGTAGAGCTCCGCCGAACGACGCCGGACCTTGAGACCACCGGGAAGTACTCCGGGTGTGGAGCATCCGCGCTCGATGCACTCAGCCATGACTGACCAGATCTTGAGTAGGCCAGCACGAACCTCCACCTCGGAGCGTCGGACACATTCATTGGCGAGCATCACTTCGCTGATGCTCATGTTCTCCTGGTTGCAGAAATCCAGCAGCTCGGTGCCGGTGCGGAACGGATACGGCACCGGCGTCGGGTCTGGCAGCAGCTGGGGATGTCCGGACCCGTCGTCGTCCAGGACGAACCCGCCACCAATCGAGTAGTAGGTTCGCTCACTCAACACCTTGCTGTCGCGGTACGCGGTGAAGGTCATGCCGTTGGGGTGGAATGGCAGCGAACGGCGACGATACAGAATCAGATCGTCTTCAGCATCGAACGCGACCGATTGGGTGCCATTGAGCCGCAGTTGCCCAGTTCGTCTGATCTCGTCGGCTCGCAGCGGGCCGCTGGTGGTGTCAACGGTTTCTGGATCTGCTCCCTCCAGGCCCAACAGAACGGCGTTGTAGCTGCCGTGGCCATGTCCGGTTGCACCCAAAGAGCCAAACAGCTCGGAGCGAACTTGTGTGGTGCGTGGGAGTAGGTCGTCGCGGAGCAACGTGGTGACGAAACGCCTCGCGGCACGCATTGGCCCAACGGTGTGAGAACTGGATGGACCAATGCCGATGCTGAAGAGATCGAAGACACTGACCGGCACCGTTCCAGTCTGCCGCGGTCGAGGCAAGGAAGAAATGAGCCCTGCCGGCTCATACCCGGCAGGGCCCGGGAAGGGCACTCTCAGTCTCCTGCTTGGGCTCATTTGAGCCCCGCAGCGACACGCCCCCGGGCCCTAGTTGGTATCAATTGTCTCGACACGCCGTTAATTCCCGATGACACGCCGATGACGAAAAAAAGAAAGGCAGCGCAGCCTATTGCCAAGGGGTCCCGGGAGGCATTTAATTGGTCTACGCCACACGCGAGCTTCGGTTCGCAAGTGGCACGAAGCTCCGGTCAACTCATACTTGACCGGAGCTTCACCCATTTCTTGTGAGCTTTCGGGGCCCCTCACGCTCGCGCACGGGTTCACCTCCTCTGGCCGCCACTTCGCGCCTGCCGCAGTGTGGCAATGTGGCGATGTGGGGAGGTGACTGGTGAGAGCTCTGGTGAAGACAGAACCAGGTCCTGGGCTGGAGCTGATCGATACTCCGGTGCCAGCGGTGGGAGCAGGCGATGTGTTGGTCAAGGTCAAGGCGACAGGCATTTGCGGCACCGACCTGCACATCGAGTCTTGGGACGAATGGGCCCAGAAGACTCTGCAGCCACCAGTGACCGTGGGCCACGAGTTCTCCGGCGAGGTGGTTGAGATCGGTTCCGGGGTCACCGACGTCGCGATCGGCGATCTGGTGAGCGGTGAAGGCCACTTGGTCTGTGGGCGGTGTCGTAACTGTCGGGCGGGCCGGCGCCACCTCTGTATTCACACTCGAGTCATTGGTGTCCACCTCGCCGGCGCTTTCGCCGAATACGTCGCGCTGCCGTCCAGCAACACCTGGGTGCACCGGGAACCCATCGACCCAGATGTCGCTGCGATCTTCGACCCCTTCGGCAATGCGGTTCACACGGCGCTGGCGTTTCCGATGCTCGGCGAGGACGTCTTGGTCACCGGTGCCGGACCGATCGGCATTATGGCGGCAGTAGTCAGCAAACACGCTGGCGCACGGCATGTCGTGATCACCGATCACAGTGACGAGCGGCTGGCCCTGGCGAGCAAGCTGGGCGTCACCCGAGCTGTGAACATCGACCGCGAGAAGGTGGGCGACGCGCAGCGTGAGCTAGGCATGCGCGAGGGGTTCGATGTTGGCCTCGAAATGTCCGGCAGCTCAGAGGCGCTGCGCGACATGATCGCACAGATGACCCATGGTGGCAGGATCGCTGTGCTGGGTTTACCGCCGGCCGAGATCAGTGTCGATGTTGCCGCCATCGTGCTGAAGATGCTGACCATCAAGGGCATCCACGGCCGTGAGATGTTTGAAACCTGGTACGAGATGTCGGTGCTGCTGGAGAGCGGACTCGACATCTCCGGAGTGATCACTGATCGTTACCACTACACCGAATATGAGAAAGCCTTCGCGGTGGCGCGTTCGGGCCATGGCGGAAAGGTGATCATGAGCTGGGAAGGATAGGAGGGATCGTGTACGGCACTCTCAAAGATCAACTCACTGATGATCTCGGGACGCTGACGACCGAAGGCCTCTTCAAGGCCGAGGCGGTGATCAGCTCGCCGCAGTCGTCTCGGATCGCTGTCGGCGATCAGAGATTGATCAACTTCTGCGCGAATAACTACCTCGGCCTCGCTGATCACCCGGCCATGATCGCCGCTGCTCAGCAGGCTCTTGATCGCTGGGGCTTCGGCATGGCCTCGGTGCGCTTCATCTGCGGCACCGCGGAGATTCACAAAGAGCTCGAGCGCCGCATCGCGCACTTCCTGGGTACCCAGGACGCGATCTTGTACGGCTCCTGCTTCGACGCAAACGGTGGCCTCTTTGAGACGCTGCTGGGTGCCGAGGACGCCGTCATCTCCGACGAGCTGAATCATGCGAGCATCATCGATGGCGTACGGCTCTGCAAGGCCACTCGGATGCGCTACGCCAACCGGGATATGGCCGACCTGGAAGCGAAACTGCGCGAATCACAAGGCGCACGGCATCGGCTGATCGCAACCGACGGAGTGTTCTCCATGGACGGCTATGTAGCCCCACTTGACGCCATTGTTGAGCTCGCCGAGCGTTATAGCGCGCTCGTCATGGTGGACGACTCTCATGCCGTGGGCTTCGTAGGCCCCACCGGCGCCGGGACGCCTGAGCTGTTCGGTGTCCAGGACCGCGTCGACATCGTGACCGGAACCCTGGGCAAGGCCATGGGTGGGGCGAGCGGAGGGTATACCGCCGCCCATGCTGAGATCGTCGAGATGCTGCGGCAGCGATCCAGGCCGTATCTCTTCTCAAATTCCCTCGCACCCGCCATCGCAGCTGCCGGCATTGCCACGCTGGATCTGCTCGAGACGTCGGGTGAGCTGCTGCAGCGGTTACGCGAGAATACGGCGTACTTCCGTTCGGAGATGGTTGCGCGGCACTTCGAGATTCCCGAATCTGATCATCCGATAGTGCCGATCATGATCGGGGATGCGGTCGCGGCGGCCGAGATGGCCGACCGGCTGCTGGCCGAGGGAATCTACGTGCGAGCGTTCTCATACCCCGTCGTACCGCGAGGCAAGGCCAGAATCAGAACCCAGATGTCCGCCGCGCACTCCCGCGATGACCTTGATCAGGCGATTACGGCATTTGAGAAGGTGCGCCAGTAGTTGGGCGATCTACTGGGACGTACACCGGGCGAGCCTTGCGGACGATCTGCTTACCGAGAGGCATCAGCGATACCTCGATCAGCTTGAAGTTCGCGATTCCCAACGGGATTCCGATGATCGTGACGCACAGCAAGATTCCGGTGGCGATGTGAGTCAGCGCAAGCCACCAGCCGGCGACGATGACCCAGATGACGTTGCCGAGGAAGGAGAAGATCCCTGAGTTCGGCTTATCCACCAGCTCACGGCCGAACGGCCAGACGGCATAACTTGCCATCCGGAAGGAGGCAATGCCCCAAGGGATGGTGATGATCAACAGACAGCAGATGATCCCGGCCAGCATGTAGGCGAGCCAGAGCCAGACGCCGCTGAAGACGAACCAGATGATGTTGAGCAGGGTACGCACAAGTCCAGGGTCCTACGCCACGCGGATGCAGGCAATAGGGCGGTTCCCGGGCCTAACCCTCGCTCTTGGATGCCTGAGCGGTGAACACGTCGTACGCGCTCTGGTCGAAGAGGACGAATCTCACTTCATCCACCCGCGTATCGCTGACTCGCACTGTGTCCAGGGCGATCCGAGCCGCATCATCGATGGGCCAGCGATAGACGCCGGTTGAGATCGCCGGGAACGCGACTGTGGTGGCACCGAGCTCGTCGGCAATCCGCAGTGAATTGCGAAAGCAGTCAGCGAGCAGCTGCGACTTGTCTTTGGACTCGGCGTACGTCGGCCCAACCGTGTGGATCACCCAGCGCGCCTTGAGCCGTCCAGCGGTGGTCGCGACAGCTTGACCGGTCGGCAATCCATCCGGGTACCGGCTCTCGCGTAGTTTCTTGCACTCAGCCAGGATCTCCGGACCGCCACGACGATGAATGGCTCCGTCAACTCCGCCGCCGCCCATCAGGGTGTGGTTGGCTGCGTTGACGATGGCATCGGCGACTTGTTCGGTGATGTCCCCGAGCTCGAAGGTGACCTTCATTGCATCAACCTAATGGGCGAATCACTGTCAGCGCTGCGATGAGTTTGGCCTCCCCGGCCGGTCTATGCCTAACGAGGGCGATGCTGTATAGGTCGTCTGGAGGACCAAGCGATAAGGAGTGAGTAATGGACGCGTTCACCACATGTCTGTGGTTCGACACCCAGGGCGAGGAGGCGGCGAACTTCTATGCCGGGATCTTTCCGAACTCGAGTGTGGAAAAGGTGACGCCGTACCCCAGCGGTACAGAGCGGGCCGGCCAGACCATGACCGTCGACTTCGTCTTGAACGGGAGCAAGTTCGTTGCCCTCAACGGCGGCCCAGACTTCAGGTTCAACGAGTCGATCTCGTTCATGGTGCCGTGCGAGGACCAGGCTGAGGTCGATCATTACTGGACCGCGCTGACCGAGGGTGGCGGCGAGGAGTCCATGTGCGGCTGGCTCAAGGACAGGTTTGGCGTCTCCTGGCAGGTCGTGCCGACCCGACTCGAGGAGCTGCTCTCCAGGGTGAGTCCGGCGCAAGCAGAGCGAGTCAGCCAGGCGCTGTTCCAGATGAGGAAGATCGTCATTGCCGACCTCGAGGCTGCGGCGGCGCCCTAGCCCCGACGAAGGCTGCCCCCGGGTGATTTTCTGGCTTGCTCTGCGGGAAACTGCTGACAACTCGCATTCTGCTTTTGCGGAGTCGGGGCAATCTGCCAGTACTTGCCTGAAGGAGTCGATATGGATCAGCCCGGTCACGAATCGACCAGCGCGACGTTGGTCGCGACCCGACTCCAATTGCATGGGATCGCCGAGTGTCTGTTCGCCGGGCCCGAGTATCAGGCGACCGGCGAGATTGCGCTGCAAGTGACCCCAGGTGGGTTTGGCACAACTGCCGGGCCCGAGCTTCGGCTGGAAGGGCTGGAGCTGGTAGCAGGGGATCGGCGGGTGCCGGCAGCTGGATCACTGAGTGATCTCGCTGATCAGCTCGGTGTCGAGTTCGGGGCGCCGGCGATCGGCTATCGGGATGGCAGTGGCGCGCGGCCGGACGACATTATTGATCTTGACGCGGCAGCGACCCGGCTCATCGTCGAGTGGTACGCGTTCAGCGATGCCGCGCTACGGATGCTCGATCCTGACCAGCAGCCGATCTTGTGGCCCGAGCATTTCGACGTTGCGATCTTGCTGGACAATCGCTCGTACGGGTCATCGCCAGGTGACGACTCCTCTCCGGCTCCGTACGCGTACGTCAGCGCACATGATCATGATTCAGACCCCTTCTGGAACGCGCCGTTCGGCGCCCAACGGGATGCTGCGGAGTTCACCTCTATTCCCGATCTGGTGGCCTTTTGGCGGATGGGTCGAGCGTTGCTGCGTGGGGGTTAGCCGGCGCGCCAATGGCAGGGCGGGGGTTACAGTGAATGCCGAAAGGATCCACGGTGACGATTGATCTCGAGAGCATCAGTTCGTCCGCCCGAGTTGCAGGTCCCGAGGAAGGCATCTCGCCCGACGAGCTGCAGCTGGCCGCCCGCAACCACGGGATGCCGCTGGAGTCTTTGCGCTGGGACGTCACCCCGCCCGGACTGCATTACCTGCTGACCCACTACGACATTCCCGCCATCGATCCGACCACCTTTGAGCTGGTCGTCGACGGCTTTGTCGATACGCCGTTATCACTGGATCTTGACGCCATCCGCAGCCGCCCCCGGATTTCGGCAGTCGTGACGCTGGAATGCGCGGGAAATGGTCGGGCGCAGCTGCTGCCGCGCCCGGTCAGCCAACCATGGCTGACCGAAGCCGTCGGCACCGCCAGCTGGAGCGGTACATCTTTGTCGAGCTTGCTGCGGGAAGCCGGAATTGCTGACGGGGCAGTCGAGGTCGTCTTTACTGCCGCGGATCATGGCATCGAGCGAGGGTTCGAGCAGGACTACCAACGCTCGCTGCCCCTCGCGGAAGCGATGGGCGAGCAGGTCATGCTGGCCTATGAGATGAACGGCGCGCCGCTGCCGCCGCAGCACGGAGCCCCTCTCAGGCTGATTGTTCCCGGCTGGTACGGCATGGCGCACGTCAAATGGCTGCGGCGGATCACTGTCGTTCGCGAGAAGTTCGATGGGTTCCAGATGCGGGCGTACCGCTTGCGCGACACCCCTGACGAACCTGGCATTCCGCTGACTCGGATCGAGCCGCGAGCCTTGCTGGTGCCGCCTGGTTTCCCAGACTTCATGACGCGGAGGCGTGTCGTGAGGTCTGGTGCGGTGGACGTCGAGGGTCGTGCGTGGTCAGGTTGGGCGCCGGTGAGCATGGTCGAGGTCAGTATCGATGGCGGGGACACCTGGGAACTTGCTGATATTGAGGCGCCACAGGACCGCTACGGTTGGGCACGCTGGACATGGACCTGGCGGTCCGAGCCTGGCAGCTACGTGCTGTCCTGCCGAGCAACCGATGCCAGCGGCCGAACGCAGCCGCGTGGGCAACGGTGGAGTCGGGGTGGGTTCGCCAACAACACCATCCAAAGGGTCCCAGTCACTGTCATCAGTTCAGAGATGTGATTCCCGGACCCAGGGTCTGAGGAGGCACCGACCGGAAGGGCCGTCGTGTTCACATTCCCCTGAGATGGGTAAGTGCGTAAATGACCCGAGCGATCCTGCCGGGCCAGATGTTGGCGCGATGAGAACAGGAGGTTCTTATGGGTTTGACAGACAAGGCAAAGGACAAGGCCGAGGAGCTTGCCGGCAAGGCAAAGGCGACGGTCGGCGACAAGACGGACAACCCGGATCTCGAGACCGAGGGCCGTATGCAGGAGGCCAAGGCGGACGTCAAGCAGGCTGGCGAGAACGTCAAGGACACCGGCGATGACGTTACCGACGCCCTGCGTTCGGCCAGCGATGCCACAAAGTTCGACGACAAAGACACCTTGCGTTAACCGGCACAACCTTGAGGGACCCGACGTTTCAGGCTCAGCCAGGGACGTCGGGTCCTTAGCTGTTTCTTGACTGTTTGAAAATCTCCTCCCGGGCGGTGTGCTAGAACCCTCGGTGTGGAGCTGATTCGCCAGGGCAAGGTCCGAGACGTGTACGCCGATGGGGAGGACCTGATCTTGGTCGCCTCGGATCGGGTGTCGGTGTACGACGTGGTGTTGCCGACGCCGATTCCGGACAAGGGCGCGATCTTGACGCAGCTGTCCTTGTGGTGGTTCGGTCAGGTGGCCGACCTAGTGCCGAATCATGTGTTGAACGAGGATGTGCCCCCGGAGTGGAAAGGTCGTGCCATTCGCTGTCGGCGGCTCGACATGGTGCTGGTGGAATGTATTGCCCGGGGCTACTTGGCCGGACTGGGCTTGGAGAGCTATCGCGCGACTGGATCCATATCGGGTGTCCCCATCTCGTCGGGGTTAGTTGAGGCAGACCGGCTGCCGCAACCGATCTTCACCCCAACCACCAAGGCGGAGGGCGGGCAGCATGACGAATTCATGACCATGGCTGAAGTCCGGGGTCTGGTTGGCGATGCGATCGCAGATGATCTCGAACGACTTACGCTCGCCGTCTACTCCCGCGGTGCCGAGATTGCTCAAGAACGGGGAGTGATCATCGCCGACACCAAATTCGAGTTCGGACGGGACGCCTGGGGGAGATTGATCTTGGCCGATGAGGTGCTGACCCCCGACTCGTCACGATTTTGGAAGGCGTCGGAGTACCAGCCCGGCCGGCCGCAGTGGTCGTACGACAAGCAGTATCTGAGGGACTGGTCGTCATCGCTGGGCGATTGGGACCGCACCTATCCAGGGCCGCCGGTTCCGTCGGACGTGGTGGCGGAGACCCGTTCCCGATATGTGGAGATCTACGCACAGCTGACCGGTGAGAGATGGAGTTCCTGAGTCAGTGCTGTCTCGGACGCACCTGCACCGCGAGGAGGACGGCACCTCTCAATCGAGCTTCGTGAACTTCCCGATCAGCGTCGCGGTGGCCAAAGTGTTCTGTCCGACAGCACGTCTGAATGCGTCTAAGGGGACACCTGGCTGAAGTCGGAGCCTGTCGGTGCTGAGGGCGTACAGCGTGAACTCGTAATCGTGGGTTCCGGACGGCGGAAAGGGGCCGACGTACGGCTTGAGCTCGGTCCAGGCCGACAGCTTGCTGGCGACCCCCTCTGGCAATGAGCTGAGCTGCGGGCTGATGTCTGATACCAGCCAGTGCAGGTAGTCCCGCGCCACCGGATGAACATCGACGAACGAGAGCGCGAAGGACCTGGTGCCCTCCGGTGCACCCTCCCAGTCCAAGGGAGGTGACACGTTCCGTGCTTTCTTGCCGTACTTCTGTGCCATTTCCTGGCCGTCGTCAAACGCGGGGGACGTCAACCTGAACATGCAGAACATCTTCCTCTGCTACCGGCAAATTGACAGCCACGCTCCAGTACGGCAATGGTCCAGTTGGGGGGCCGCGGTCATCGGACGAGGTCTTAGACAGAGAGGCTGCTCTTGGCGAATGATGATTTT